>NZ_JBVVOU010000016.1:0-178921 GCF_055807635.1 Bradyrhizobium sp. Kon56
ATCGGGATCGGCCCGATCGAGCGGCGTTGCCGCATGCTGGCCCTGCAGTTCCAGAATGGGTGAACGATCCTCTCGCATG
Source organism: Bradyrhizobium sp. Kon56 (assembly GCF_055807635.1). Classification (NCBI taxonomy): domain Bacteria; kingdom Pseudomonadati; phylum Pseudomonadota; class Alphaproteobacteria; order Hyphomicrobiales; family Nitrobacteraceae; genus Bradyrhizobium; species Bradyrhizobium sp. Kon56. Next base: position 80 of record NZ_JBVVOU010000016.1, read on the forward strand.
GAGGCTCAGATCAGGAAATGATCCTGCATCCACTGCATGCCGGCGGCGTTGGCCTTGGTCACGACCGGACCGTCGGTGACGACGTTCTTCGGGATGCCCTGTCCGCTCTTTTCGCCGCCGGCCACGGCGGAGACGCCCGCAATGATGGCGCCGCCATGAATGCGGCAGGACGGATTGCGCACGGTGGCGAACATGCGGCCTTCGCTGACCGCCTGGATCGCCGGCGGCATCGCATCCACACCGCCGATCAGGATGTTGGTGCGGCCCCGCGCCTTCATGATGTTGGCGGCGGCGAGCGCCATGTCGTCATTGTGGAAGAACGCCGCGTCGATCTGCGGATACTTCGTCAGGTAGGTTTCCCAGAGACGCGCGGTCTTCGACACATCCCAGTCGGCCGGCTGGGTGTCGAGCACCTCGATCCCAGGGAATTGCTTCACGACGTTGTTGAAGCCCTTGGCGCGGCCCTGCGCGCCGGTGTGGCCGAGGGCTCCTTGCGTCATGATGATCTTGCCCTTGCCGCCCATGGCGTTGCACAGCGCCTGCGTCACCGAGGCGCCCATGAACTCGTTATCGGGGGCGAGGAAGGAGTGGACGTTGATCTGGTCGAGCGGCGCAATCAGCGTGTCCATGTCGATCACGGGCGTGCCGGCGTCGATCATCTTCTGCACCGGCTGGGTGAGCGTGCCGATGCCAAAAGCCTGGATCGCGACGAAGTCCCATTTCTGCGAGGCCATGTTGTCGATCGCCGCGCGCTGCTTCACGGCATCGAGCTGGCCGTCGAACCAGGTGACCTCGACATTGAACAGCTTGCCCCAGAATTCCGCGGCCTGCTTGCCCTGCGCGCACCAGGTCGCCTGGAGGCCCGCGTTGGAGAACGCCGCCTTCAGCGGCTTCTCGCTTCGTCCGACTTCGGCTGCAAGGGCGGGGTTTATGCCTATGCTGCCGAGGATGGCAGTCGCGGCGCCGGCGGTTGCTGCCGCCTGAAGAAGATCGCGCCTCGTCGTCGAGAAATCTTTCGTCCCGGACATCGCTCGCTCCCATACAATTCTATCTCGGCGCGTCATTGATTGCGCGACCGATGTTCGAAAGTGTCTCACAAGAGTTGGTACCACTCAATCCGCAATCAACGGCGGGGTCGCCGCGAGCCCGTGTTGGTGCAGCGCAAAGCGTCAGGCCGGGGCGCCGGCGAACGCGTCGATCTCGATGAGCAATCGGTCCCATGCCTGCGCCATGTCCGGCGACCATTCATCGCGGAGAAGATCGCGCAGCGTATCCCTGATGACGGTGAAGAAGGCGATGAACAGCTCGCGCGGCGTGCCGTAGCCATCGTGCGATACGACCTCGCATGTGATCAGCCGGAATTGCCCGCGGCGATCACCGGCGAAGTCGAGAATGGCCTCGATCGTGAGAGCCAGCATCGATCCCATCACGAGTTCGCTGCCTTGGGTGCGGAACATCGCCCGCGTTTCGGGATGCTGTTCGAACAGCCGTTGATAGACGTGTGGCGTGAGATCGGTGCAGCGCGAGGCTGCAAGTTCAAAGCTCTGTTCGATCGGATTGGGAGAAGCATTCATCGGTGCTTTAGCCCCGCAGACAAAAAAAGAGCGGGGCCCTAGCCCCGCTCGAAAATTGTGTCGACCCTATTATCCCCGATTCTAAGATTTGATCTTGATTGGCGGGGCGACGCTGCATTTTGCGCGTCAGGGGCTCCTCCCGAGACTTGGACCACCAGACTTCGACCTCGCGGCCAGCCTGAGCAAAAGGATGCTAGATCAACTTTTCTCACTTGTCATCATTTTCGGCAACGAATGTTCAAAATTCGAGCAATTGACGAAATGATCGGACGGCCGGCCGCATAAGTGTATGACAAATATAAGAAATCTGTGGATGGGCCAGGTCTCGACTGCCTCAAATCCCGGAGGTCCCCTCCCTTGGGCCGGCCGGACCACAGTTTCCGGGGAATTTGCGCGGGACCAAGAAGGCGGCGGAACCGGGCTCGACTTGGCCATCCGCCGGTGTTTAGTTAGTAGACGAACAAACGGTTCGGCGGATGCGCGCACGGCTGCAAAAATTCCTACCTCTGGTCCTGCTTGCCCTAGTTATGCAGGTGCTGGCGCCGATTGCCGCCTGTCTGGCGGCCGGCCAGGCCGTGGCCGATCCGCTGTCCGCCGCCGTCATCTGCCACAGCGCAGGCGAGCAAGGCGGGCTGAACGATCCGGCGGGTACGCCGGTCGCACATGCCGGTACGTGTGCCCTCTGTTGCCTGGCGCAGGTGGGCGCGTCGCCCGATTCGCCGCCGCACGCCGCACTCTCCGTTCCCTTGCGCCACGCCCAGCGCGTGGTGTGGCACGCGGCGGAGGCATTCGCCGGCGCGGCCCATAAGGGTACAAACGCCCAGGCGCGCGCCCCGCCTCAATTTTCCTGACGACTCTCGTGATCGCCGCGGTCCGCCGCAGGCGATTGATGCTGTCGAATGGCCGGAGAGAAAGCCCGGCGTCAGGAATGCCCCATGTTACGTTGTCATGCCCGCCTTGGCGTGAGCGTCGTTGCCATTCAGGCCGCGCTGCTTGCGTCGTCGAGCGGAGCCTTTGCCCAAGACAGCAGCGCAGTGCTGCCGCCGATCACGGTTGAGGCGCCTCACCAGAAGCGTACGCCGGCGGTCCGACCGCCACGCAATTCTGCGCGATCGGCCCGCATCACCCGAAGCCTGCGAACGACCCCATCACCGCAGGAAACCGTGAGCGACCAGAGTGCAGGGGCTCCGGGTGCCCTGACGGTTCTGACTGCTCAACAAGCGCTGGCGGAAATTGACCAGACTCCGGGCGGCGTGGCGCTCGTCTCGGCCGATGCCTACAGGAACTCGACGCCGTCCAACACGATCAAGGATGTTCTGGATTACGTGCCCGGCGTGTACGCCCAGCCCAAATGGGGCGACGACACCCGTCTTTCGATTCGCGGATCCGGCCTGTCGCGCAATTTTCATCTGCGCGGCGTGCAGCTCTATATGGACGGCATTCCGATCAACACCGCGGATGGCTATGGCGATTTCCAGGAGATTGATCCGAGCGCCTACAAATATGTCGAAGTCTTCAAGGGCGGCAATGCGCTTCAGTTTGGCGCCAATTCGCTGGGGGGCGCGATCAACTTTGTGACCCCGACTGGCCGCGACTCGTTTCCGAACGGTGTATCCTTCGATGTCGGAGGATTCGGCTACAAACGACTTCAGGCGAACGCGGGAGGCGTCAACGGGCGGTGGGATGGTTTCGTGACCGCTTCCGCGGAGGCCGCAGACGGATTTCGCGATCACAGCTTCGGCTCGAGCAACCGTTTGAGCGGTAATGTGGGCTATCAGTTCTCCGCGGATGTCGAGACACGGTTCTACCTCAATGCCAACGAGGTGCGGCAGCGAATTCCGGGTACCGTGACCAAGACGTCCGCTTTGACCGATCCGGAAGCTGCTGCACCGGCGAATGTTGCGATGGATCAGCAGCGCAATATCGACACTGTCAGGCTCGCCAACAAAACCACCGTTCGTTTCGATGACACCAAAGTCGAATTCGGCGCCTTTGGCGTCGATCGGCATTTGATGCATCCGATTTTCCAGTGGCTGGACTACCGTTACAAGGACTACGGCGGATTCGCGAAGATCACGGATGACCGCACCATTGGCGGCTTCCGCAACAGGTTGGTCGCGGGCGTCCAGGTGCTGAACGGCAGCATCGACAACCAGCAGTTCGCCAACATCGGCGGGAGGAAGGGCGCTCTGCTTTCTTCCTCGATCGATCGGTCGGAGAACACCTCCGCCTATATCGAAGACAGCTTCTACGTCCTTCCAAATCTTGCATTGATCGGCGGCACGCAATTTCTGTACGCGACCCGTAATCGGCAGGATCGTTTCCTCAGCGACGGGGATCAATCGGGGGCGACGCGCTTTAATCTCTGGTCGCCGAAAAGCGGTCTGTTGTGGCAAATCGATCCGGCTTGGCAGGCCTTCGCCAATGTCTCGCGGAGTGCCGAGGTGCCGAGCTTCGGCGAAAGCGCGATCGGTCTCGGCATTCCGACGATCCCGTTCACCAGCATCCGCCCGCAGATTGCGACCACGTACGAAATCGGGACTCGCATGAAGCGATCTGATTATGCCTGGGAACTGACGGCCTACCGGGCCAACATTCGCGACGAATTGCAATGCCTCTATAGTGCTTTCGGCAATTGCAATGTGACCAATGCCGACCGCACCATCCATCAGGGCGTCGAGGCCGGCGCGGGCGCAGCCATCTTTCGTGACATCTTCGTCAATGGCCCGGCGCCGGACAAGATCTGGCTAAATGTCGCCTATTCCTTCAACGACTTCCGCTTCGACAAAGATCCGATCTTCGGAAACAATCGATTGCCGGGAGCCCCAACTCACTATTTGCGCACGGAGCTTCTCTACAAGCACCCTACCGGTTTCTATGTTGGACCCAACGTAGAATGGGTGCCACAGGCCTACTTCGTCGACAGCATGAACACGCTGACGACAGAGCCTTACGCCCTGTTGGGATTGAAAGCCGGATTCGACAATGGCGGCCCGATGTCTGCCTACATCGAGGGGCGCAATCTCACCAACAAGACCTACATAGCCAGCGCCAGCATCATCGATCGAGCGACGGCGACGTCAGCATTGTTTGAGCCGGGTACTGGAAGAGCAGTATACGCTGGAATGAGGTATCGATGGTGACGCTCTATGCTCGGCTCCGCGGCAGGCCCGCATTCCGAATGCCGATGCTGACGGCGGCGGAAAGTGATCGCAAGAATGCAGGGCCATTCTTGGCCCGATCAATCGAGAAAGAGGCAATCAACATGAAGAATATCGGACGAACTCTCCTTGCGATTTCAGTGTTGCTGACCGCCTGTGCCGTCGCGCAGGCCGAGGACATCAAGGCCGGCGATCTCGTCATCTCGCAACCGTGGAGCCGGGCGACGCCGGGCGGCGCCAAGGTCGCCGGCGGCTATCTCACCATCGAGAACAAGGGCACAGTGGCCGACAAGCTGGTCAGCGTTTCCGCGGATATCGCGGGGAAGGCCGAGGTTCACGAGATGGCGATGGAGAACGGCGTGATGAAGATGCGCCTGCTCGACAAGGGCCTGGTGATCGATCCCGGCAAGACGGTGAAGTTCGCCCCCGGCGGCTACCACCTCATGCTCCAGGAGCTGAAGGGCCCCTTCAAGCAGGGCGACAAGGTGCCAGTGACGCTTCAGTTCGAGAAGGCCGGCAAGGTCGCCGTTTCCCTCGACGTCCAGGGCGTCGGCGCGCAGGCGCCCGGCGACAGTGGGCACATGATGAAGAAAATGCCTGATCATTCTGGAATGAAGATGTGACGAGCATGATCTGGACCTTCGGGAGATCCAATATGTCGAAGCGAACCTGGCTGATTGTTCTGAGCGTATTTGCGGCAACGCCAGCGACTGCGCACGTCTTCCTCGAAGGCAAGCAGGCAACCGTGGGGGGATCGTACAAGGCCGTCTTCGCTGTCCCGCACGGTTGCGCCGGCTCGCCCACGGTGAAAATCCGGGTGCAGATCCCGGAAGGCGTGATCGCGGTGAAACCGATGCCGAAGGCGGGCTGGACCGTCGATATCGTCGAGGGCAAATACGCCAATGAGTACGACTACCACGGCAACAAGCTTTCCTCCGGCGTCAAGGAGGTGGCCTGGTCCGGCGGCAGGCTGCCGGACCACAATTACGATGAGTTCGTCATCAGCAGCTTCCTCACCACGAGCCTGAAGCCGAATACGACGCTGTATTTCCCCGTCGTCCAGGAATGCGAGACGGGCGTCAGCCGCTGGATCGAGATCCCCGCGGATGGGACCGGGCATTCGCACGAGGACAAGTCACCGGCGCCTGGCCTGAAACTCCTGCCGAAACCCTGATGCGCCTGCTCGCCGCGTTCGCGACGCTGCTCCTCTTTGTCGGTTTAGCGACCGGCGCCTCGGCGCACGCGGCGCTCGTCGCGGTCGAGCCGGCGCGCGGCAGCATGCTCGCGAGCGCGCCGAAGGCCGTGGAGCTGCACTTCAACGAGGCGGTCACGCCGGGCGCGATCCGGATGATCGACGGCGCGGGCAGGGCGCGGGATGATGTGCGCGTCAACGCATCGGGCGAGACCATCTCGGTCGCGATGCCGATGAACATGCCGCAGGGCACGGCGGTCGTCAGCTATCGCGTGATCTCGCAGGACGGCCATCCCGTCACGGGATCGGTGATCTTCTCTATCGGCATGCCGACGGGGACGCAACCTCCCGCAAACGCCGATCGCGGATTGAACGTGCTGATCTGGCTGGCGCGGGTCGGTCTCTATCTTGGCCTGTTCGTCGGCGTCGGCGGCGTTTTCTTTGCACGCTGGGTTGCGTGGTCGATGACCGGCATAACCATTCCGTGCGTGGCGCTTGCCATCGGCGTCCCGAGCGCGGTGGCGTCCCTTGGTGTGTTGGGGCTGGATCTCCTCGGGCTACCGTTGTCGGCTCTCGCGACGATGGCTCCCTGGAAAGTGGCATTCGGGACCAGCGCGGGCCCCGCCTTGCTCGTGGCCGTCGCTGCAATGCTGTTCGCATTGCTGGCGCTAGGCAGCGCGTGGTGCGCGCGCGCTCTGGCCATTATTGCCTTCGTCGGCGTCGGCTTGTCGCTGGCAATGACCGGGCACGCCGCTACGGCACCGCCCGAACTGTTGACCCGGCCGGCGATCTTTCTCCATGGTCTTGGTGTTGCCTTCTGGATTGGAGCCCTCGCACCGCTGGTCGCCCTGTTATCGAAGCGGCCCGCCGTGGCATTGCCTATCGTGAACCGCTTTTCTCGCCTCGCCGCGCCGGTCGTTGGTGTTCTCGCATTGACCGGCCTCGCGCTCGCCATCGTCCAGCTTGAGAATCCGTCTGCATTGGTCGAGACCCGCTACGGGCTCATCCTCTCGATCAAGCTCGCGCTGGTCCTCGTGCTGTTGGCGCTTGCCGCGCTCAACCGCTTCCGCCTGACCCCGGCGCTGGCGGGAGATCACAAGGCTGCGCCGGCCCTGAAGCGCTCGATCGTGATCGAATGCGCCATCGCGCTCGGCATCTTCGCCGTGGTCGCCGGCTGGCGCTTCACGCCGCCGCCGCGGACGATCGTTCCGGAGACCCCGCTGGCGATCCACATCCATACGGAGAGGGCGATGTTTCAGATCCTGGTCTCGCCGGGTAAGGCGGGTATCGACGATTTCGTCCTGCAGCTCATGACTGGCGAGGGGGCGGTGCTGGAGGCCAAGGAGGTGACGCTGACGCTGAGCCTGCCTGAACGCGGCATCGAGCCGATGGAGCGGAACGCCTCGCTCGGGCCGGACAGCTACTGGCACGTGCGCAAGGTCGAGCTGCCCTTTGCGGGCCGCTGGCATGTGCGGATCGACGCGCTGGTGAGCGATTTCGAGAAGATCACGCTGGAGGACGAGCTTGAGGTGGCGGCGCCCTGAATCGGGCTCTTCGGCACATCACGTCGAATCTGAAGTCGACGGAAAAATGACAGGAATTCCGCTGTGTTAGCGGGTTTTCCTCATTCCCGGTCTTGTGTTTTGGCTCCCAATCCGGTTTCACTGCAAGTCATCACTGATTCCTCGAGTATTGCCATGCGGTTGTCGCGGTTCTTTCTGCCCATTCTGAAGGAAAATCCGAAAGAGGCGGAGATCGTCTCGCATCGGCTGATGCTGCGTGCCGGCATGATCCGGCAGGAGGCCGCCGGCATCTATGCCTGGCTGCCGCTCGGCTTCCGCGTGCTCAAGAAGATCGAGCAGATCGTGCGCGAGGAGCAGGACCGCTCTGGCGCGCTGGAACTGTTGATGCCGACGCTGCAGCTTGCCGACCTCTGGCGCGAGAGCGGCCGCTACGATGCCTATGGCCCCGAGATGCTGCGCATCGCCGACCGGCACAAGCGTGAGCTGCTGTATGGCCCGACCAACGAGGAAATGATCACCGAGATCTTCCGCGCCTATGTGAAGTCCTACAAGAGCCTGCCGCTGAATCTCTATCATATTCAATGGAAATTCCGCGACGAGCAGCGTCCGCGCTTCGGCGTGATGCGCGGCCGCGAGTTCCTGATGAAGGACGCCTATTCATTCGACCTCAACGAGGCCGCGGCGCGCGTCGCCTACAACAAGATGTTCGTCGCGTATTTGCGCACCTTCGCGCGGATGGGGCTGAAGGCGATCCCGATGCGCGCCGAGACCGGCCCGATCGGCGGCGATCTCAGTCATGAGTTCATTGTGCTGGCCGAGACCGGCGAATCCGGCGTGTTCATCAATCGCGACGTGCTGGACCTGCCGGTGCCGGGCGAGGACGTCGACTATGAGAGCGATTTGACGCCGATCATCAAGCAATGGACGTCGGTCTATGCGGCGACGGAAGACGTTCACGACGCCGCGCGCTTCGAGCAGGAAGTGCCCGCGGACAAGCGGGTGAACACCCGCGGTATCGAGGTCGGGCAGATCTTCTATTTCGGCACGAAGTATTCCGAGGCGATGAAGGCGCTGGTGGCAGGCCCCGACGGTGTCGACGTGCCGATCCACGGCGGCTCCTATGGCGTCGGCGTCTCGCGCCTGCTCGGCGCCATTATCGAGGCCTGCCATGACGATGCCGGCATCAAATGGCCGGAGGCCGTTGCCCCGTTCCGCGTGTCGATTCTCAACCTCAAGCAGGGCGATGCCGCGGTCGATGCGGCCTGCGAGAAGCTCTATGCGGAGCTGTCCGCCAAGTGCGTCGACGTGCTCTACGACGACACCGACCAGCGCGCCGGAGCCAAATTCGCCGCCGCCGACCTGATCGGCATTCCGTGGCAGATCATGATCGGGCCGAAAGGGCTCGCCGACGGCAACGTCGAGCTCAAGCGGCGAAGTGACGGCGCCCGCGAGATCATGTCGCCTGCGGACGCGGTCGCAAGACTTGTGGGCTGATAAGGCTGGTCGGCTGAATATTGTTCATCGCCCGAGATCGCGGCCGCCAATCCGGCCACATTTGACCCCGAATCATGGGACTATCGAGCGATGGATGAGACCATGACCGAAACTGTTCAAACCGCGCCTTTTGCGCCATTCGAGTGGATGCTGTCGGCGCGTTACTTACGGGCGCGCCGCAAGGAGGGATTCATCTCGGTCATCGCCGGGTTCTCCTTCCTCGGGATCATGCTGGGCGTGGCGACGCTGATCATCGTCATGGCCGTCATGAACGGCTTCCGCAAGGAGTTGCTCGACAAGATCCTCGGGCTCAACGGCCACATCCTGGTCCAGCCGCTGGAATCGCCGCTGACCGACTGGAAGGACGTCGCCGACCGCCTCAGTCAGGTCCAGGGCATTCGGCTCGCAGCGCCCGTGGTGGATGGCCAGGCGCTGGCGTCATCGCCGTGGAACGCCTCCGGCGTCCTGGTGCGCGGCATCCGCTCCGACGACCTCAACAATCTCACCTCGATCGCCAAGAACATCAAGCAGGGCTCGCTCGAGGGCTTCGATGACGGGCAGGGGGTCGCGATCGGCCGGCGCCTCGCTGACCAGCTGTCGCTGCACGCCGGCGACAGCATCACGCTGGTGGCGCCTAAGGGCGCGGTCACGCCGATGGGCACGACACCGCGCATCAAGCCGTACAAGATCGCCGCGGTGTTCGAGATCGGCATGTCCGAGTATGATCTCGGCTTCGTGTTCATGCCGCTCGCGGAGGCGCAGGCCTATTTCAACCGCAGCAACGACGTCACCTCGATCGAGGTCTTCACCACCAATCCGGATCAGATCGTCGCGTTCCGCCAGGCCGTGACGGAGGCGGCGGGCCGGCCGGTGTTTCTGGTGGACTGGCGGCAGCGCAACTCGACCTTCTTCAACGCGCTCCAGGTCGAACGCAACGTGATGTTCCTGATCCTCACCATGATCGTGCTGGTCGCCGCGCTCAACATCGTTTCCGGCCTGATCATGCTGGTGAAGGACAAGGGCAGCGACATCGCGATCCTGCGGACCATGGGGGCCTCGCAAGGCTCGATCATGCGCATCTTCCTGATCACGGGCGCCTCGATCGGCGTGGTCGGTACGATGGTCGGCTTCATCGTCGGGCTGGTGATCTGCCTGAACATCGAATCGATCAGGCAATTCCTGTCCTGGCTGACCAGCACCGAACTGTTTTCGCCAGAGCTATATTTCCTGTCGAAGCTGCCCGCCGAGATCGACATCGGCGAGACCTCGGCCGTCGTGATCATGGCGCTGACGCTGTCGTTCCTGGCGACGCTGTATCCGTCCTGGCGCGCCGCGCGCCTCGATCCCGTCGAAGCGCTGCGGTACGAGTGAGGGGCTGATGGAGCAGCAGGCGGCGGAAGATGTACCGGTCATTTATCTCCACGAGATAAAGCGACAGTACTTGCAGGGCGAGGTGCCGCTGACGATCCTCGACGGCGCCAAGCTCGCGCTGTGGGCGGGCCAGTCCGTCGCGCTGGTGGCGCCGTCAGGCTCGGGCAAGTCGACGCTGCTGCACATCGCGGGTCTGTTGGAAGCGCCTGATTCCGGCGAGGTCTACGTCAATGGCGCGCCGACCTCGCAACTGCCCGACATCGAGCGCACCCAGCTTCGCCGCACCGACATCGGCTTTGTCTACCAGTCCCACCGGCTGTTGCCGGAGTTCTCGGCGCTGGAGAACGTCATGCTGCCGCAGATGATCCGCGGCCTCAAGAAATCCGAGAGCGTCAAGCGCGCCAAGGAGATCCTTGGCTATCTCGGCCTCGGCGAGCGCATCACGCACCGTCCGTCCGAGCTGTCGGGCGGCGAGCAGCAGCGCGTTGCAATCGCGCGCGCGGTGGCCAATGCTCCGCGGGTGCTGTTTGCGGACGAGCCGACCGGCAATCTCGATCCGCACACCGCTGACCACGTCTTCCAGGCCCTGATGCAGCTCGTCAAGGCGACCAAGGTCTCGATGCTGATCGCGACCCACAACATGGAGCTCGCCGGCCGGATGGACCGCCGCGTGTCGCTGTCGAACGGCCAGGTGGTCGAGCTCGAGTAAAAACCGCGAAAACAACCCCATGCACAGTAGCCAAGTGCTTGGGCGCACTGACGAAAAAAATGGTGCTCCCGGGAGGTTCAAGGCCGGATCACCGTCAATTTGAACGGCCCGCCATTGGCTGCGGCATGGGCTACCGCCTCATTGGCGTGGTCGAGGTCGAAGGCCGTGGCCTCGTACTCCTCCAGCCTCAGCAGTCCCGCGCGCACCAGCGCGATCAGGCGGCTTGCCGCATCCGGCGGATACATCCAGACGCCGTGGATGCTGATGCAGTTGCGCATGATCCAGGGGTAGGGCAGCTCGAGGCCAGCGCCGCCGGCCATGCCGACGCCACCCATCAGCACGACGCGGCCATTGGGGCGCACCGTCATGATCGCCGCGCGCACCACATTCGTGCTCACCGAGGGCGGCATGATGTCGAGCACGCAGTCGATCGGCCCGGGCGCCGCACGCTTCATGCTCTCGCGGTCGTGATCCTCGTTGCCGGAGAGTTTGACCGGCTTCACGCGATCGCCGAAACGGCGGACGAGGTCGGCCAAGATCTTGTCGTTGCGGCCGGGCGCGACCACGCAGGCCGCGCCCATCGCGAGCGCGACGGAGACGGCTGCGCTGCCGAAATTGCCGGTGGCCCCGCTCACCAGCACGGTCTCGCCGGGCTGAAGGCTGGCGGCGAGAAAGCCGCCATAGGGCACCAGCAGCGTCCCCAGCGCGCACCATCGCGTGGCGTCCTCCGACGCGATCGTGCCAAGCCGTTTGACGTTCTCCGTCGGCACCCGCATCTGCTCGGCGAACGAGCCATGGCGAAAATGCTGTTGCAGGCGCATGGCGCCGGCACCGGGGGCAGTGAGTCCTTGCAGGGCAATGTCGGGCGCTGCGGCGTCGTCGCGCGAGCGCACCGTCGGGTCGCAGAACACCCAGTCGCCAACGCTGAGCTTGGTTGCGTCCGGGCCGATGGCGCGCACCCGGCCGATGCCGCCTGGCCCCGGGATGATCGGCAGGTCGAGGGCATAGTTGCGTGCCCCGCTGAAGACCTCGTTCATGTAGGACAGCACCCGCGTTGCGATGACGTCCACGATGACCTCGCCCGTGCCGAGCACAGGGTCCGCGGCTTCCTCAATCGCAAGCGGCGATCCAAATGATTTCAATACGGCAGCTTTCATGATCTCACCTCAAAGTGGGTTGAAGCCCATATGCGCCGCCTTTCCAGGCCCAGGAAGGCCTGGTATTATCCTAGTATTCCCCAAGCCCTCCATCGAGGCACGTCACCATGGCCGACCCACGCCGCGTCGAATTCGGCGACTTCCTCAGGTCCCGCCGCGAAAAGCTGTCGCCGAAGACGGTCGGGCTTCCCGCGGGCCGGCGGCGTCGCACGGCGGGCCTGCGCCGCGAAGAGGTGGCGCAGCTCGCCGGCATCGGCGTCGACTGGTACATCCGCCTCGAGCAGGGCCGCACCGTCAGCCCCTCGGTCACCACCGTGGATGCGCTGGCGCGAGCGTTGCGCCTCAGCAAGACCGAGCACGCCCATCTCAAGGCACTTGCGCGCGACGGCGATAGGCGCGCGTTCACGCGCGAGATCGTGCCGCCCCCCGTTCGGCGGATGATCGAGAGCCTGGCGCAGCCGGCCTATGTCACGGGGCGGCGCTGGGACGTGCTGGCCTGGAACGCGGCGGCCGAGGAGATCTTCGGGTTCGGACAATTGCCCGAGCAGGACCGCAACACGCTGCTGCTGGTCATGACGAACAAGCAGACGCGAAAATTCTACGGTGCCGGCTGGGCTGACATCGCCAAGAGCATGGTCGCGATGTTTCGCGCCACTCACGACGTCTGGGCCGGCGATCCCGCCTTTACGGAATTGCTGACGCGGCTGCGCCAGGGCAGTCCGGAATTCGTCAAATGGTGGGAGGCGCACGAGATCCGCAGCACTGCCGCGGGCCTCAAGATCATGAACCATCCGACCAAGGGCGTGCTCCGGTTCGAGCACACGAGCTTTCAGGCCAATGACGATCCGGCGCTGAAGCTCGTGATCTACACGCCGGTGTAGATTGCGGAAACATGGGGTCGAAGCTCGTCACGTATGACGGTCGATGATCTGAAGGAGCCGATCGCAGGACGCCTCGATCCTCTTGTGGGGAGATGTGGCGACGCCCAGCAACAGGCCGGATCGCGCCGAGGCCGCGGACGCATGCCATAGCGACAGGGGCGTGGGCGCCAACCCAAACGATGCTGCTTCCCTCGCGATCGCGACGTCGGAGGTTCCGTCCGGCAGTCTCAGGACCGCGGCCAATCCGGCGATCGCAACGTCCTTCGCAACGTCCTTGGCGCGTGCCTTCAAATATTTCAGCAGCGCATCGCCTTGCGCGGCATAGGCCCGCTTCGTGCGTCGAAGATGCCGCAGATAGTGGCCGTCGCGGATGAATTCGGCGGTTGCGAGCTGTACGGAGGGCCCGGGCGCCGGAGCGAGGCATGCCGCTACCTCGGCAAAACGGGATGCCAGAGAGGCGGGTGCAACGACGAAGCCCAGCCGCAAGGCAGGAGTCAGGGTCTTGCTGAACGACCCGATGTGAATCACGCGCCCGAAACGATCGAGAGAGGCGAGCGCCGGTGTGGCCCGCCCTCTCAGCTGAAGCTCGCTCAGATAGTCGTCCTCGATCACCCACACCCCTTCCTGGGCTGCCCAGTCGAGAAGACATGAACGTCTTGCCAGCGACAAGGTGGAGCCAAGCGGTGCCTGCTGTCCTGGCGTCACGACCACCAACGCAGCATCAGGAGCGTGTTTCAGGCCGTAACGGACGTCAATGCCGTCTACATCAACCGGGATCGGCCTGATCGACAACCTTGCAAGCTCAAGGCCGTGTCTTGTGAAGGGGAAGCCCGGGTCCTCCATCCAGACCTTCTTCTGCTCGAGGCCGAGAACCCGCAGTGCCAGTCCGAGGCCGCTGCTGAAGCCGCCGGTGATGATGATCTGCGACGGTGCACATTCGATCCCCCGCGCCAGCGCGAGATATGCCGCAATGTCGCGCCTCAATTCCAGCTCGCCGCGGGGATCCCGATAAATGGCCGGTGCGCTGGTTTCCGCGCGCACCGCCCGCGTGCGCATCCTCGAGAAGAGCTTGGCGGGAAAGGTCTCGTGAGCGGGCACACCCATTTGGAAAACGGCCGGTCCCGCAGTGAGCTCCTGGTACATCTCCATGAACGAGCCGGGGTGGGGAGCGGCTTCCTGCCGAGGGGTAAAGGCGGGTCGATCCGCAACACGCGTTCCGGTCGCGCGCGACGCGACGATCAGTTGCGCAGAGGAAAGTTTTTCGTAGGCCGATCGCACGGTGCCGCGCGCCACGCCCAGCTGAGCCGCCAAATCCTGCCATGAGGGCAGACGAGCTCCCGGAGCCAGCACGCCGCTCTCGATGGCAGCTCCGATACCTCTGCGGATTTGTTCCGCCAATGGCGTCTTCGCAGATCGATCGAGCTCCAGCTGCAGCGGTTTGACCATGCCCCCGTGGTACACGATTTTCGTCCATTCTTGGTGCTTTTTTGTAGACCAGGGCGGGGCCATTTATCGGGCAGGGAAGTACATGGCGGAAGTACATGGCGACAGCCGCCGAACAGAACCGATCATGGAGCATGAAAATGGCTAAGCGTCTCGACTACGACCGCATTGCACCCGCAGGCATGAAAGCGGTCGGCGGCGTTTACGGCTATGTCATGCAGAGCAATCTTCCTGCAACGCTCGTCACTCTGGTTTATCTGCGCATTTCGCAGATCAACAATTGCGCCTACTGCCTCGACATGCACACGCGCGATCTGCTGAAGAGCGGACAGAAGATCGAAAAGATCGCGCTGGTGCAGGCCTGGGCGGAAGGCGGTCATCTCTTCGACGAGCGGGAGCGTGCCGCCCTCGCATGGGCTGAAACGGTGACCCGTGTGGCCGACACCGGCATCCCGGATCAAGCTTACGAGGCTGCCCGCGCCGTCTTCGAGGAGCGCGAGCTCGTCGATCTCACCATCGCGATCGGCCTGATGAATGCGTACAATCGCATGGCAATCAGCTTCCGAAATACGCCACAGGCCGCGAAAGAGATGGCAGCCTGACCCCGGTGCCGGACGGCAAGAGGGTAAACACATGCCATCGACTGCGACGGCATGTCCTGAGATATCGGCGATTCAAGGCAGGAGCTTGAAATGACCATCGCAATTTCCGGCGTGAAGATTCCCGACAGCAAGATCGCACGGGAGGCCGCCGAGCTGGTGCGCCAGTACGAAAACGACATGTTGTTCAACCACTCGGTCCGCGTCTTTGTGTTCGGCGCGATCAAGGGACATCGGCAAAATCTGAAATTCGATTCCGAGCTGCTCTACATCGCGGCGCTGTTCCATGATCTCGGGCTTGTCGACCATTACCATACACAGACCAAGCGATTTGAAGTTGATGGCGCCGATGCCGCCCGCGAATTTCTGAGGGGGCACGGCATCGACGAGCCAAAAGCCGATCTGGTTTGGGAGGCGATCGCGTTACATACGACGCCCGGAATTCCACAATACATGCGGCCGGAAATCGCTCTCACGAATGCGGGTGTGTTGGTCGACGTCGTGGGGATTGGCTATGACGAGTACTCGCCAGAGCAGCGCGACCAGGTGACCACCGCATTTCCGCGCGGTGATTTCAAGAACGAATTCCTTCAGGTACAAACCTGCTCGGCCTTGAAGAAGCCGCAGACCACGTTCGGGACTGTCAATTTCGATTACATCGAAGATCACGACCCCACATTTCACAAGCCGAACGCATGCACGCGCATCCGCAACACTCCCTGGCGGAGCTGACCTTCGGCGCGATGTTCGAGTTTCGCCACGTTGACTCATGGCGACGGTGCGGCCGGGGGCGTTACGCTGGCGTTCGGCTGCTGAATGGCCGGCCACGGGCTCTTCGGAGCCGGCGTCGCCGCCGCGCATGACGCCGCAAGCTGCGGCCACACTGACGTCAGGCCCGTCAAGTCGATGTCGAATTTCGTGATGTCCGCCTTGTCGTCGGGTAACAGCGTGGTTTCGCGGACATGGAGGGAGCGGGACGCCAGTATCGCCTTGAGCATGTCCGGATCGATGCTGCCACGCCAGACTTCGTATTTTCCGGTCCGCAACGCAGACCCTCCGGCCGCGTTGTCCGGAGCGGCGTCCGCCGTCACCAGGATGGTGGTCTTGCCGACGGCCGTCTCGTCGATCTCGCGCGCGAATGTCAACGGCACGCGCTTTCCGCTTTCGCAGGACAGACGCCATTCCATAGGCCGGAACGAAGCGCCGTTCTCCTTCAGCATCGCGAACTTGCGGGCGAAGGGGCGCGCTTCCTTTTCCAGTTTCCACGCCGTTTCGGCAAGCGAACGCGTGTCGATGCCGAAACGATAGAGCTCGGCGCGCGTCAGCAGGTGCAGGTTTTCGAACTTCACCGTCCGGATCAGATCGTCTAGCTCGCGGCTGATCCCCATCGCCGCGATGAACGCAGCGCGATCGCGATCGGCCCTGGCCATCCGGCGCTGCCTGTATTCCGCGACCGCCGCCGGAGGCGGATGCCCGTGAAAGGCAAGGACCAGCCTGGAATTATGGACCGCCAGCGCGGCGTCGGGGGCGACCTCGCGCGATGTCGCTCCGAGAAACAGGTAGCCGCAGGCCGAGTTGCACATCGCATGGTAAGTGGTGAGTTCGGCTTCCACCTCGCCGCCGGTATTTTTTATTTTCAGGCACGCGGCGTCCACCTGCGTGCCCGCGGCGCACGCCGTCGCGATGGTCCGGCCAACCCGACCGATCGCCTTGCGGCTGCGCAACAACCGCCCGATGACATAGGACTGCTCCACGGTTCCGCCCGGTGAATAGAGGTAGATCGGACGCTGCGTGTCCTTGACGCCGGCAAGGAAGCGGCGAATGCGCGGCGCAGCGTCCTGGTCGATATCGCCCTCGATGGCGATCCAGCGGTCGCAGCCCGGTCCGCAGGCGTCTGGTGGTCCCTTGGCAAGATAGATCGTCAGCCTGGATGCAAATCCAGTCTTCTCGGCCGGCGTCCCTTCGGCGTGCAATGCGCCAGGAAGCATCAGCGAGGCCAGGACAAGCAGACTACGGGCGAGCATGAAACGACGGGGACCACCCGCAGTGAAAAGCAGAGATCGATGTTACACGATGATCCGCGCAGCCACAACTTGCGGTGGCGCATCCGCACGGGTCTGTCCGCGACGGCTGGATTGGCAATCTGGCGGCGATGTGGGAGCAGGCAGAACAGCATCTCCCGAGGGGACGGTGACGACAGGAACCTAAATGCCATCATGCGGTTATCGCGCAGACAATTTGCGCGACCCGGCTGCATCACTCAGAAAGTCAGGCGGGCTACCTGTGGTCGAAGCGAACAGCAGCGGGACGATCAAGCAGTAGCTCCTCGTGGAGCTAGGAACGTGGCAGGGGAAGACCAATGACGACAGCGACCGGGATCCGCTCGGCCGATCGCAATTCCGTCTTAGCCACACTCGGCGACTTCATCCGAGAGATCAGCAATCCCGACGATCTCGCCTATGCTGCGGCGGAACTGCTCGGCCGCAGCCTGAACGTCAGCCGGGCGGGCTATGGCACGGTCGACACCTCAGCCGAGACCATCACCATTGTCCGCGACTGGAACGCACCGGGCATCCTGAGCCTCGCAGGCGTGCTGCGCTTCCGCGACTATGGCAGCTACATCGAAGATCTCAAGCGGGGCGAGACCGTCATCTGTGCCGATGCTGAAAAAGACCCTCGCGTCGGCGATCGTGCCGAGGCTCTCGAGGCGATCTCTGCGCGTGCGCTCGTCAACATGCCGATCTCGGAGGCCGATGGGGTCGTGGCGCTGCTGTATTTGAACAATGCCGGGCCGCGCGAATGGAGCCCCGAAGAGCTGGAGCTCATTCGCGATGTTGCCGAGCGTACGCGCACGGCCGTTGAGCGTCGCCGTGCTGAGACGGCCGTGCGGGAGAACGAAGCCCGGCTGCTTTTCCTGGACGCACTCAACAAGGAGACGGCCAGGACCCGCGATGCCGACGGCGTGATGGCGGTGACGACCAGGATGCTTGGCGAGCATCTCGAGGTATCGAGCTGTGCCTATGCCGATATGGATCCCGACCAGGACGGCTTCACCATACGCGGGGATTGGGCGGCGCCGGGCGCGGTGCATATCCTTGGTCACTACAGCCTGGCTGACTTCGGGAAGAAGGCGGTGCGAGAGCTCGGCGCCGGCAGGCCCCTGATCATCAATGACAATTTGAAGGAGCTTGCGCCTGAGGAAGCCGCCACTTTCCAGAACATCGGGATCGGTTCGACGATTTGCATGCCCTTGGTCAAAGAAGGGCAACTCACCGCCTTGATGGCGATCCATCACCGGGGCCCGCACCAGTGGACGCCGCGCGAACTCGCCTTGCTCACCGAAGTGACCGAGCGATCGTGGGCCCACATCGAGCGCGTCCGATCGGAACAGGCGGCGCGGGAGGCCGCCGAACGACTGACGCTTGCAAACAAGGCGGCTGGTATCGGCACCTGGGACTACGACCCGGTCAACAACGTCCTTCGATGGGATAGCCGCTGCAAGGAGGTGTTCGGTTTATCGTCGGACGCTGAAGTCAGCTATGAAGGGGCGTTCCTGAAGGGCCTTCATCCCGAGGACAGGCAGCGCGCCCACGAGGCCGTCTCCGCGGCGCTGACGCCGCACGCGCCGGCAAACTACAACATGGAATACCGGACCATTGGCATCCAGGATGGGGTCGAACGCTGGATCGCCGCGACCGGTCAAGCCATCTTTGCCAACGGCCAAGCTGTTCGGTTCATCGGAACGGTTCTGGATATCACCGCGCAAAAGAAAACCGAGCGTCATCTCAGAATACTCAATGATACCGGGGCCTCGGTCTCTCGCGAACGCGACCTCGACAAGATCGTCCAGATCGTGACGGATGCCGGCGTCGGACTCACCGGTGCTCAATTCGGCGCCTTTTTCTACAACGTTCTGGCGCCGGATGGCGGCAGCTACATGCTGTATTCGCTGTCTGGTGCGCCGCGATCCGCGTTTGAAAACTTTCCGATGCCGCGTAACACAGCCGTCTTTGGCCCGACCTTCGAGGGCTCCGGCGTGGTGAGGTCCGACGATATCCTGCGGGACCCCCGCTATGGCAAGAACGCGCCGCGGAAAGGCATGCCCGAGGGCCATCTTCCGGTCCGATCCTACCTGGCGGTCCCTGTGATCTCGCGCACCGGCGAAGTTTTCGGCGGACTTTTCTTCGGTCACGCCGAGACGGGTAAATTCCAAGCCGAGCATGAGTCCGCGTTGCTTGGTATTGCGGGCCATGCCGCCACCGCTATCGACAACGCCCAGCTCTTGACCCGGCTCGAGGCGCTCAACGCCGGATTGGAGCAACGTGTTGCCGACGAAATTGCCGAGCGCATGAAGGCCGAAGAGCAATTGCGGCAATCCCAGAAGATGGAAGCCGTCGGGCAGTTGACCGGCGGCATTGCCCACGACTTCAACAATATGCTGGCCGTGATTCTCGGCAGCCTGAATCTTGCCAAGCGGCGGCTCGGCAGGGGAGAGGTCAGCATAGACCGCTTCATCGAGGGCGCCATCGACGGTGCAAATCGCGCAGCCACGTTGACGCAGAGGCTGCTCGCGTTCTCGCGCCAACAGCCGCTCGCGCCTGAGGTCGTGGACATCAACAAGATGGTCGGCGGGATGAGCGAGTTGCTCGAGCGCTCGCTGGGCGAGCTGATCCGCCTCGAGACGGTGCTGGCGGCTGGCCTCTGGCGGGTCAAGGCAGACCCGGCCCAGCTGGAAAGCGCGATGATCAACCTCGCGGTCAATGCGCGCGATGCCATGCCGAAGGGCGGCAGGCTGACAGTAGAAACCAGCAACGTCTCGATAGACCGAAAATATGCTCGCGAGTATGCACTCGCACCCGGGCAGTACGTTCTCGTGGCCGTGACGGACAACGGCACGGGAATTCCGGCCGACGTGCTGGGCAAGGTGTTCGATCCGTTTTTCACGACCAAGGTCGTGGGCAGGGGCACCGGTCTCGGCCTCAGTCAGGTCTACGGTTTCGTGCGGCAGTCGGGCGGCCATGTCAAAATTTACTCGGAAGTCGATGTTGGCACGACCGTGAAGATCTACCTTCCACGCTTCGCCGGCGAGGAGGCGGGCTCAGCTCTGTCACAGGAAGAAATACCCGCCGGTGCAAGCCATCAGAACGAAACCATTCTCGTCGTGGAAGACGACGAGCGCGTCCGCAACATTTCGTCCGAAAGCCTGCGCGAACTTGGCTACAACGTCATCGAGGCAGCCAGCGCCAAAGAGGCGATCAGGATGATCGAAAATGGTTTCGTTCCAGATCTGCTGTTCACGGATGTCGTCATGCCCGACATGACCGGCGCCGAGCTGGCGGCCGAGCTGTCGAAACGATACCCGGCGCTGAAAGTGCTGTTCACCACCGGCTACACGCGCAATGCAATCGTTCACAATGGCGTGCTCGATGCCGGCAAGCATCTGCTTCCCAAGCCCTTCGCTATCGAAGACCTGGCTGCCAAAGTCCGCACCTTGCTCGACGAGATCTGAACGCGTTTTGGAAACGATCTCTTCCGTTTGCAAGCTGCCTTCACAAGGGCTATGTCCCCGGCTTTCGGAAGAGCATGACATGACAATCTCGGATGACAACGACCTCGCGCGCCTGAAGGAGATCGGGCGCATTGTCGCCAATACCCTGGAGGCAATGGGAAAGGCGGTCGAGCCGGGCATGTCCACCTCCGAGCTCGACCAGATCGGGCGAACGCTGCTGGAGGCCGCCGGTGCACGTTCGGCTCCGGAGCTGGCCTACGACTTTCCGGGCGCAACCTGCATCAGCGTGAACGAGGAGATCGCTCATGGCATCCCCGGCGATCGGCGGATCGCGCGCGGGGACCTCGTGAACATCGACGTGTCAGCCGAGAAGAACGGCTTCTTTGCGGATACGGGAGCCTCATTCGCCGTTCCACCCGCAACCCGCGCGGTCGAACGTCTTTGCAGGGACGGCCGGCGGGCGATGTGGGCGGGCCTGCAGCAGGTCGGAGCCGGCAAACCGATTGCCGGTATCGGTCAGGCCATCGGGACCTTTGCGCGGAAGAACGGTTACAGCCTGGTCAGGAACCTTGCCAGTCACGGCGTCGGCCTGTCGCTCCACGAGGAGCCGACGGAGATCGCAACGTGGCCCGACCGCTCCGAACGCCGCATCATGAGCGAAGGCCTCGTGTTCACCGTCGAGCCGTTCTTGTCCCTTGGCGCGGAATGGGCAGAGGATGGCGATGATCCATGGACGCTCTACAGCAGCCCCGAGGCGCCGACCGTTCAATACGAGCACACCGTGATCGCCACGCGAAGCGGACCGTTGATCGTTACCATGGCTGGTTAAGGAGGCTCCTCAAGCCACCGGATCTCGGGCAGCATCCGAACGGGTTCGATCATCCAGAGCCAGCGGCGGCGCCGGTCTCGCCGACCAGATTGCCGAGCGTGGCGTCGGAAGCTCAACGCAAGGCGGGCCGCATATCGAAGTCCCGATTTAATTGACGCGCCGCGAGTGGCGAGGGGGCTTCTTCTGCGCAAAATACGGGTTCGCCACGCACGTCGCTGACCGACCGAGGGCTAAAAATCTGCACTGCTCGAGAGAGGTGTAGCGGCAATCGAAATAGCCGACGGGACCGTAGATCTGCATGCAGACCGGATAGCTCGGATCGTAGGTCTGCGCGTGCGCAGGCGCGCCGGCGAGCAGCAGGCCGATCGCGAGGAGCGCGAAGCGAGCGCGACGCATCTCAGCGCGGCAAATAGTAACCGGGCGAATAACCCGGCACCTGCGCGCGCGGCCTGTTCTGATACGCGTAGGGATCGTCGCTCTGGCCTGCGAAATACGGGTTCGCGATGCAGGTGAGCGCGCGGCCCGACGAACTCGCCTGGCACTGCGCGTAAGTGTCGAACGTGCAATTGCTCAGCCCCGGCCATTCATCGCCGGTGAGGCAGAAGGCATGGTGGGTCCCGAACGCGCGCGCAGGCACGCTTGCGCTAAGCGTGAAACCAAATGTGGCGAGGGCGAGCGAAAATGTGGCGACAATGGGGAGAGCAATTCGTCTGCGCATTCGATTCTCCAATCACGCGAACGTGCGCGCGACGTTGTTACGCGCGCATGCTGCGTATGTCGTGTAGTCGACAATGGAACTCATGAAAACTCTTGTTTCAAAGGGTTTCCCGCGCGCGCTGGTAAATCTTCATTAATGAAGCGCGATCCTTTGGCGCGAACTGTGGCGTCGAGGTTACAGCAATTCTGTCGAGCGCTGCTATGACGACGCTACGGCCCGGGGGCCTAACGACGAAACTGGAACGGGAATCAAATGAACAAGAATCTGTTGCTTGCTGCTGTGAGCCTTGTCGCGCTCGGCGCGACCGCACCGGCGGTGGCTGCTGACCTCGCTGCGCGGCCTTACACCAAGGCGCCGGCGATGGTCGCCGCGATCTACGACTGGAGCGGCTTCTACATCGGCGTCAACGGCGGCGGCGGTTCCGCCCATTCGACTTGGGATCTCGTCGGCGGTGGCCGCGAGGGTTCGCACGATGCGACCGGCGGCACGGTCGGCGGCCAGATCGGCTACCGCATGCAGTCGGGCCAGTGGGTGTTCGGTATCGAAGGTCAGGGCAACTGGGCTGACTTCTCGGGCGACAACGTCAGCGCGCTGTTCGCGACGCGCAACCGCTCCAAGATCGACTCGTTCGGTCTGATCACCGGTCAGATCGGCTACGCCTGGAACAACGTCCTCCTTTACGCCAAGGGCGGTGCGGCTGTCGCCGGCAGCAAGTATGAAGTCTCGACCCTTGGCGGGGCGCTGCTGTCCTCGAACGATCAGACCCGTTGGGGTGGCACGATCGGTGCCGGCCTCGAGTACGGTTTCGCCCCGAACTGGTCGGTTGGCGTCGAGTACAACCACATCTTCCTGCAGGACAAGAACGTCACGTTCGCAGGCCTGGTTGGCACCGATCGCATCCGCCAGGACGTCGACATGGGCCTCGTTCGCTTGAACTACAAGTTCGGCGGCCCGAGCCTCGGCCGTTACTGAGTAAAAGACTGCTATCGATCGCTCGACTTCGAGCGGTTGGCGAAAGCCCCGGCCATCGGCCGGGGCTTTTTTGTTGCTTAAATTCAGCGGGTTAACCATTCTGTTTGGAGATGGTCGAGATGGCTTGACTCCTGAGAACGAAATGAGAACAATGTTCTTCATACGTTCTCACCATGGAGTAAGCCATGTTCAGGATTTTCGTTGAAGAGGCCGCCGCGTTGGCGTCGATCGCGCTGTTTGTCGGGATGATTGCGATCTGGGCCCAGGTGCTCCCGCAGCTCTAGGCGCGGGCCTAGGTTGGGGAAAAGCAGGACGACGCGGCCGATCGGCCGCTCCGGCGTGGACTCTGGCACCATGACGCCCCACCATTATGAGGCGAGTCGGCCGGGCGAGTGCAGGATGCCTCCGGTGCCGGTGACCGCTCCATCTCATCTGCAAGAGGCCGTCACGCGACCATGCCGAGCGCCGGATTTGTCCACCTTCACGTTCACTCGGCCTATTCGCTGCTCAAGGGCTCGATCAAGATCGCCAAGCTCGCCGAGCTAGCGAAGAAAGACCATCAGCCGGCGCTGGCGTTGACCGACACCGACAACATGTTCGGTGCGCTGGAGTTCTCCGACAAGATGGCGGGCTCCGGTATCCAGCCGATCGTGGGCTGCGAGATCGCGATCGAGTTCGGCGACCAGGATCCCAATGCGCGCAACGTGCTGCTGCCCTCGCGCGTGGTGCTGCTGGCCGCGCAGGAGCGCGGCTATCGCAGCCTGATGCGGCTGAACTCGCGCGCGTTCCTGGAGACGCCCGACACTCATGCTCCCCACATCAAGTTCGACTGGCTCGAAGGCGAGACCGAAGGTCTGATCGCGCTGACGGGCGGTCCGGACGGACCGATCTCGCTGGCGCTTGCCGGCGGTTATACCGAGCTCGCGGCGGCGCGCTGCGAGCGTCTGGCCAGCCTGTTCGGAGACCGTCTCTACATCGAATTGCAGCGCCACAACATCGAGAAGGAGCGGCGGGTCGAAAGCAGCCTGATTGACATCGCCTACACCAAGGGCCTGCCGCTGGTTGCGACCAACGAGCCGTATTTCGCCACGACCGACGATTATGAAGCCCATGACGCGCTGCTCTGCATCGCCGGCGGGCGGCTGATCGCGGAGACCGAGCGCGAGCAGCTCACGCCCGATCACCGCTTCAAGACCCGCGCCGAGATGGCGGTGCTGTTCGCCGACATTCCGGAGGCGCTGGCCTCGACGGTGGAGATCGCCGAGCGCTGCTCGTTCCGGCCGATGACGCGCAAGCCGATCCTGCCGTTCTTCACGGTCGGCGCTGCCGCAAGCTCCGATGCCGCCGCAGTCGAGGCGGCCGAATTGAAGCGGCAGGCGGAGGAGGGGCTCGCCAACCGCCTGCGCGTGCACGGCCTCTCGCAAGGCACGACGGAAGAAGATTACAACGCGCGGCTTGCGTTCGAGCTCGACGTCATCATGCGCATGAAATACGCGGGCTACTTTCTGATCGTCTCCGACTTCATCAAATGGGCAAAGGGCCAGGGCATCCCGGTCGGGCCGGGCCGCGGCTCCGGCGCAGGCTCGCTGGTGGCGTGGGCGCTGACCATCACCGACCTCGACCCGATCAAGTTCGGCCTGCTGTTCGAGCGCTTCCTTAATCCGGAACGCGTCTCGATGCCGGACTTCGACATCGACTTCTGCCAGGATCGCCGCGGCGAGGTGATCAGGTACGTCCAGGAGCGCTACGGTCGCGACCAGGTCGCGCAGATCATCACCTTCGGGACGCTGCAGGCGCGCGGCGTGCTGCGCGACGTCGGCCGCGTGCTGCAGATGCCCTATGGCCAGGTCGACAAGCTCACAAAACTCGTGCCGCAGAATCCGGCCGCGCCGGTGACGCTGGCCGCCGCGATCGAGAGCGAGCCAAAACTCCAGGCGTTCCGCGACGAGGATCCGGTGGTGGCGCGCGCCTTCGACATCGCGCAGCGCCTCGAAGGCCTGACCCGTCACGCCTCGACGCACGCGGCCGGCATCGTGATCGGCGATCGCCCGCTGAGCGAACTCGTGCCGATGTATCGCGATCCCAAATCCGACATGCCGGTGACCCAGTTCAACATGAAATGGGTCGAGCCCGCGGGCCTCGTGAAGTTCGACTTCCTCGGCCTGAAAACGCTGACCGTACTCGACGTCGCGTGCAAACTGCTCAAGCCGCGCAACATCCACGTCGATCTCGCGACGCTGCCGATCGACGATGCCGAAAGCTACCAGATGCTGGCGCGCGGCGAGGTGGTCGGCGTGTTCCAGGTTGAAAGCCAGGGCATGCGGCGCGCGCTGGTCGACATGCGCCCCGACCGTTTCGAGGACATCATCGCGCTGGTCGCGCTCTATCGACCGGGTCCGATGGCGAACATCCCGACCTATTGCGCGCGCAAGCACGGCGACGAGGAGCCGGAATATCTCCACCCCGTGCTGGAGCCGATTCTCAAGGAGACCTTCGGCGTCATCATCTACCAGGAACAGGTGATGCAGATCGCGCAGGTGATGTCGGGCTATTCGCTTGGCGACGCCGACCTGCTGCGCCGCGCCATGGGCAAGAAGATCCGCGCCGAGATGGAGAAGCAGCGCGAGATCTTCGTCGCAGGCGCAGTGAAGAACGGCGTGCCGAAGGGGCAGGCCGATACCATCTTCGAGCTGCTGGCGAAATTCGCCGACTACGGCTTCAACAAGAGCCACGCGGCGGCCTATGCGCTGGTGTCCTACCACACCGCCTACATGAAGGCGCATTACCCGGTGGAGTTCATCGCCGCGTCGATGACGCTTGATCTCAACAATACCGACAAGCTGTCCGAATTCCGCGCCGAGGCGCAGCGCCTCGGCATCAAGGTCGAACCGCCCAACGTCAACCGTTCCGGCGCGACTTTCGAAGTCGGCGACAAGACCATCTACTACGCGCTCGCGGCGCTGAAGGGCGTCGGTATTGCGGCCGTCGAGCAGATCATCGCGGAGCGGACCAAAAACGGCTTGTTCACCTCGCTCGCCGACTTTGCCGCGCGGGTGTCGCCGCGCGCGATCAACAAGCGCATCATCGAAAGCCTCGCCGCCGCGGGCGCCTTCGACACGCTGGAGCCGAACAGGGCGCGGGTCTTCGCCGGCGCCGACTCGATTCTCGCCGCATGCCAGCGGGCGAACGAAGCTGCAACCATCGGCCAGAACGACATGTTCGGCAGCTCGGCCGACGCGCCGACCATCATGCTGCCGCAGATCGAGCCCTGGTTGCCGGCCGAGCGGCTGCGCCGCGAATATGACGCGATCGGCTTCTTCCTGTCGGGACATCCGCTCGACGATTACGCCACCGTGCTGAAGCGGCTGCGCGTGCAGTCCTGGGCCGAGTTCTCCCGCGCGGTGAAGACCGGCGCCACCGCCGGCAAGGTCGCGGCCACCGTGGTGTCGCGCATGGAGCGGCGGACCAAGACCGGCAACAAGATGGGCATCATGGGGCTCTCTGATCCCACGGGTCACTTTGAGGCGGTGCTGTTCTCCGAAGGCCTCGCGCAATATCGCGACGTCCTGGAACCGGGCGCCGCGGTGCTGCTCCAGCTCGGCGCCGAGCTCCAGGGCGAGGACGTCCGCGCGCGCGTGCTGCACGCCGAGCCGCTGGACGAGGCCGCGGCCAAGACGCAGAAGGGCCTGCGCATCTTCGTGCGCGACACCAAGCCGCTGGAATCGATCGCCAAGCGTCTCGCCGGCCCCGACATGGCGAACGGCGCCGCGCCGAAGGTCGGCAGTCCGGGCATCGCGCCCCGCTCCAACGGCGACGGCGAGGTCTCGCTGGTCATGATGCTCGACCTCGAAACCGAGGTCGAGATGAAGCTGCCCGGCCGCTTCAAGGTCTCGCCGCAGATCGCCGGCGCCATCAAGGCGGTCGCCGGTGTGGTGGACGTGCAGCAGCTCTAGCAACGCGCACGGTGTTGCAGGCGGCTGCATGTCTTGCGCGGGACATGCGGCGGCCCTGTTGCAACCTTTCGCTGTTTTCGGTTAGCATGCACTCGGGGAAAATCTGGGGGCGTGATGCTATTGCGTGGGCTGGTATTGCTCGTGGCTGCGGCACTGCTGTGCGGCTGTGAGACGGCGAGGAGCGGGCTCGGATATTCGGAGACGGTACGAAAGCTGGGTCCGCCGAAAGCCGGGCAGGCCCGTGTCGTCGTGTTTCGCGAGAAAGGCTTCGGCGGCATCGGCGATCCGGACTGGGAATTTTCCCTCGACGGTACGCCGATCAAGGGCCTGAAGACCGGGACATATGTCTATGTCGATCGCCCGGCAGGCCAGCACCAGTTCGTAGCAGAGGAGGCGGCGCTCGGCGTCACGCGCGTGGACTTTTCGGCTCAGTCCGGCCAGACCGTGTTCTTCGTAGCGCGCTTCAGTCAGCGCAAGAGCGCCATGATCGCGAATGCGAGCACGGGGGTGCTGGGCTGGGGTCTCACGCTTGCGATGACGTCCGGCTATAAAAATCAGGGGCCGCTGGATTTCCTGCCCTTGGATGAATCGGCCGCCAGGACGACGATCGCAGAGCTTCGGTTGGCAGAATAGCCTCCGCGCGAAATTCGAGCTCCGCCCGCACCGTCATTTGTGGTGTCGTCACAGCGTTGCGGCTATGATCGCCGTGAGGCCGTTCGTCCATCGCGCCGGGAGGGAACGTGACATGTGCGACAAGTGCTATGAATCCCCACATGAGAGGATCGCGCCGTCGCGACGATCCGCGATGTTGTTGGGTGCCTCGGCGCTCGGCCTCGCCCTGACCGGCAGAGCCTTCGCCAAAGAGACCAAGGCGCCGCCCAAGCCGCAGAACGTGCTGTCGCCCGACGCATCATTGAAGCGCCTGACGGAAGGCAATGCCCGCTATGTCGACGGCGTGTCGCGGCGGCACGATTTCAAGCACGAGCGCGAGGCGTTGGTCGGCGGACAGAATCCGTTCGCGGCCGTACTGAGCTGTGCCGATTCGCGCATCGCGCCGGAATATGCCTTCGACACTGGCCGCGGCGATCTGTTCGTTTGCCGCGTCGCCGGAAATTTTGCCGGCACCGAAACCATCGCCAGCATGGAATACGCGGTGGCCGTGCTGAATGCGCCGCTGATCCTCGTGCTCGGCCATGACGCTTGCGGCGCGGTCGATGCGACGCTGAAGGCGATCAAGGACAACAAGCCGCCGCCGGGCCATATTCCATCGCTGGTCGATGCGATCACGCCTGCAGCGAAGGCTGCGATGCAGCAGGGTGGGGACGTCCTCGACAAGGCGATCCGGCAGAACGTCATCGACAACGTCGCGAAGCTGAAGTCGGCAGCGCCGATCCTCAATGCGGCCGTGGAGCAGGGCAAGCTGAAGGTCGTCGGCGGCATCTATCGGCTCACGACGGGAACGGTCGACCTGATCGCGCAGGTCTGACGAGACGAACCGGCTCGCGCCGGTTCGTTGTCGCGAGGCTGACGCAGGCGCCCTGGCGTTGGTGCCGGGCGCCATGCCGCCGCCTCAATCCAAGCCTTCGTTATTTGGAAGCCTTTCGTTCAAGTGTCATTCAGCTCGCCACGCGTCTGATGCGTGGCGGCATCTCAACAACAAAAACGGGCAAGCAAGTCATGCGTGGGACGCTCCGAGCCTTCATTTGCCTTCTCCTGCCAATCGCGGTCCTTGCCGCGGGCGCGCCGGATCCGGCGCGTGCACAGCAGCAGGAAAAGCGTATGGCGCTCGTGGTCGGCAACGGCGCCTATGCCAAGTCGCCGCTGGCGACGACGGCAAACGATGCCGGCCTGATCGCGCAGACGCTGCAGGCGGCGGGCTTCGACGTCGTCGGCGCCCGCGATCTCGACGGCGACACGCTGCGCAAGAGCTTTCGCGATTTCATCCAGAAGGCGCAGGCCTCCGGACCGGGCACCGTCGCGATGGTCTACCTCGCCGGCTATGGCGTGCAACTTGCCGGTGAGAACTACTTCATCCCGGTCGATTCCAACATCACCCGCGACACCGACATTCCGACCGAAGGCCTGCGCATCGGCGACTATCTCCGCCAGCTCGCCTCCGTTCCGCTCAAGGCCAACATCGTCGTGCTCGACGCTGCGCGGGCGCAGCCCTTCGTGGAGGGCGGCCAGCAGATCGCGAGCGGACTTGCGCTGGTCGAGCCCGACGCCAACATGCTGATCGCGTTCAACGCCGCGCCCGGCACGGTGGCGCCCGAGGAGCCTGGACCTTACGGCATCTATGCGCAGTCGCTGGCGGAGATGATCCGCACCGGCGGCCTACCGCTGCCTGAGGTGTTCGACCGCGTTCGACTGCGCGTCAACGAGGCCAGCAAGGGCGCGCAAGTGCCCTGG
Source organism: Bradyrhizobium sp. Kon56 (assembly GCF_055807635.1). Classification (NCBI taxonomy): domain Bacteria; kingdom Pseudomonadati; phylum Pseudomonadota; class Alphaproteobacteria; order Hyphomicrobiales; family Nitrobacteraceae; genus Bradyrhizobium; species Bradyrhizobium sp. Kon56. Next base: position 29,574 of record NZ_JBVVOU010000016.1, read on the forward strand.
AACGAGCAGAAGATATCGGCGCAATTCTCGTTCTTCGAGCGCGGACCTGACGCGCCGCCGCCTGAGGCCGCACCCGACCAAGTCGCCGCGATGCGCAACAAGCCGATCCGCGATCTCGGCGTGCAGGATGCCTATGCCGCCGCGCTCACGCGCGACACGCTGCCGGCCTACGAAGAGTTTCTCTCCGCCTATCCCGGCGACCCGCTGTCAAAGCGCGTGATGGTGATCGTCGCGGCGCGCCGCGAGGCCATCACCTGGCGGCGGACCTATCGGACCGACACGCCGGAGGCCTATTGGTCGTATCTGCGTCGCTATCCGCGCGGTCCGCATGCGGCGGATGCGCGCCGGCGCTTGGCGATTCTCACCGCGCCGGCCGAGCCGCCGCCGAGCTTCGCGATGATCGACTACGACGTGCCGCCACCGCCGCCGGAGGAGGTGGTCTATGTCGAGCGTCCCGTGCTGTATTTCAGCGATCCGGATTTTGGCTTTGCGCCGCCACCGCCGCCGCCGGTCTATTATCTGCCACCGCCGCCGCCGGATTTCGTCGTGCTGTCGCCGCCGATGCCGGTGGTCGGCCTGTTCGTGCTGCCGCAGCCGATGTTCGTGCCAATTCCTGTGTTCGTCAGGCCGCCGGTCTATGTCGCACCGCCCCCGAACAACATCATCTATCAGAACATCCATAACAGGCCGGTCATCAACACGGTGATCAACCAGCCGCCGGCACCGCCGGCGGGTGCGGGTGCCGGAGCGGGCAATCTCGCGCCAGCCATTGCCGGGCGCACCAATCCGGCTGGTCCCGCCATGCCGCAGGCGGTCGTGCAGCGCGCCGCCCTGATTCAGCAGGGCAAGGCGCCGATGCCGCCGAGCGCGACGATGCAGCCGACGGCGAGGCCAGGAATGCCTCCGGCCAGGCCGGCCAATGCCGCACCGACCGGTACGCCACCTACGACTCCACCTGCCAGTCCGCTTGCCACGCCACCGGCCAAGCTGCCCCAAGCCAACACCCTGCCGGTTCCCGGCACCCATGGCGGTCCACCTGTACCGCCAGCGGGAGCCGGGCCACTGCCGGGCGGCAGACCCGGGCTGCCCACGGCCACTGCTCCCGGCACACCGCCGCCGACCCATCCGGGAGGGCCTGCGGGAGCGCCGACGACTGCTGCTCCCGGCACCACGCCGCCGGGTCATCCCGGTGCGCCGACCGCCGCCGCGCCGGCGACTGCGCCCACGGCGACAAACCCGGCCGCTGTGCCCGGCCAACCGCCGAAGCCGCCGGTGGCCCAGGCCCCGCCCGGGACCGGGACCGGGCCTGGGGACCATGGCAAGTCCGCGACCCGCGAGCCGGCTGGTTCGCCGCCTGCTGCCCGCACGCCTCCTGGCGCAGTTGGACGACCGGTCACGCCGCCGCCCTCGGCGGCGCGGGAGCCGATCAGGCCGCAGCATCAGCCGACCGCAGCTCCCGCCCAGGCTGCCCGGCCGTCGGCGCCACCACCGCGGCCTCAGGCCGTGGCGCGGCCGGCGCCTCCGCCTCCGCCGCGTGTTGCGCCGCCGCCACCGCCACGGGCGGCTCCACCCGTGGCGGTTGCTCGACCGGCGCCGCCGCCAATGGCGCGGCCCGCGCCGCCGCCGCCGGTCGCCCGGCCGGCGCCACCTCCGCCGCCCCGGATGGCCGTCGCGCCACCGCCGCCGCCGCGCCCGGCAGCACCTCCACCGCGTCCTCCGGCTCCGCCGCCGGCGGCAAAGAAGTGCCCGCCGAACCAGCCCAGATGCTAGGCAGGGGCTAGGCCGGAGCGATCTTTACGGAAGGGGGCCTCTTGCGGGCGAAAGCCGCCCCGAAAGGCCCTTATTTCCTTGCTTCTGGCCGAAATCGCGCTATACACCGCGCCATCTCACACGGAAGCATGGCTCACAAGGCCGTCCGGTGGCAGCCGGGGCGACAACGCTCTGTCCTGCTCACACGCTTCCGGAGGAACCAACCGGAGAATTAGAACGATGGCACTACCCGATTTCACTATGCGTCAGCTCCTCGAAGCCGGCGTGCACTTTGGTCACCAGTCTCACCGCTGGAATCCGAAAATGGCGCCGTTCATTTTCGGCGCCCGCAACAACATCCACATCGTCGACCTCGCGCAGACCGTGCCGTTGCTGCACAACGCCTTGCAGGCGGTCAGCGACACCGTCGCCAAGGGCGGCCGCATCCTGTTCGTCGGCACCAAGCGCCAGGCGCAGGACGGCGTTGCCGACGCGGCCAAGCGCTGCGCTCAGTACTTCGTCAATTCGCGCTGGCTCGGCGGCACGCTGACCAACTGGAAGACGATCTCGGGCTCGATCAAGCGCCTGCGTCATCTCGACGACGTGCTCGCCGGCGGCGATGCCTCCTCCTACACCAAGAAGGAGCGCCTGACCCTTCAGCGCGAGCGCGACAAGCTCGACCGCTCGCTCGGCGGCATCAAGGACATGGGCGGTCTGCCCGACCTGATCTTCGTGATCGACACCAACAAGGAAGACATCGCGATCCAGGAAGCCCAGCGGCTCAACATTCCGGTCGCGGCGATCGTCGACACCAATTCGGATCCGAAGGGCATCACTTATGTGGTGCCGGGAAATGACGACGCCGGCCGCGCGATTGCGCTCTATTGCGATCTGATCGCGCGCGCAGCGATTGACGGCATTTCACGCGCCCAGGGCGATTCCGGAATCGACGTCGGTGCTTCGGTTCGGCCGGTCGCAGAAGAGCTGCCCGCCACGAGCGGCTTCCAAGGCCTTGCCGGCCCGCGCGGCACGTCCGACGACCTCAAGAAGCTCCCGGGCGTGTCGGGCGCGATCGAGAAGAAGTTCAACGATCTCGGCATCTTCCACTTCTGGCAGCTGGCTGAGCTCGATCACGATACCGCGCACAAGATCGGCGAAGAAGTCGGCCTGCCGAGCCGCGCGGACGCCTGGGTGGCCAAGGCCAAGGCGCTGACCGCGGAAGCGGAATAGTCAAAAAGAGCGATGGGTTGGCCGGACAAGCTCCAGCCACCATTTCAGTTGACGCGAATTCCTGAGATGGACCGCGGCGAGGCGATCTGGCCGCGCCGCGGCAAACCGGCAGGCAAAAAGGATTTTGAACGATGGCAACGATCACAGCTGCGATGGTCAAGGACCTGCGCGAGTCGACCGGCGCAGGCATGATGGACTGCAAGGCCGCGCTGACCGAAAACGACGGCAACATGGAAGCGGCGCAGGATTGGCTGCGCAAGAAGGGCCTGTCGAAGGCCGCCAAGAAGTCGGGCCGCGTCGCCGCCGAGGGTCTGATCGGCGCGCTCACCAAGGGCAACAAGGGCGTCGTGGTCGAAGTCAATTCCGAGACTGACTTCGTCGCGCGCAACGGCCAGTTCCAGGGCCTCGTCAAGATGATCGCCCAGGTCGCATTCAACACCGGCGCCGATGTCGAGAAGATCAAGGCCGCCAAGGTCGGCGACGTCACGATCGAAACTGCGATCAATGACGCGATCGCCACCATCGGCGAGAACATGACGCTGCGCCGCGCAGCTTCGCTCGAGGTCAGCCAGGGCGTGGTGTCGAGCTACGTCCATGGCGCGGTGGTCGAGGGCGCCGGCAAGATGGGCGTGATCGTGGCACTGGAATCGCCCGGCAAGGCCGACGAGCTCGCAACGCTTGGCCGCCAGATCGCGATGCATGTCGCGGCCGCCAACCCCCTGGCGCTGGATCCGTCCGGTCTCGATCCGGCGGTCGTCAAGCGCGAGAAGGACGTGCTCGCCGACAAATATCGCCAGCAGGGCAAGCCCGAGAACGTGATTGAGAAGATCGTCGAGTCCGGCCTGAAGACCTATTACAAGGAAGTTTGCCTGCTCGAGCAGGCCTTCATCCACGACACCGGGAAGTCGGTGGCGCAGGCGGTGAAGGAAGCCGAAGGCAAGGTCGGCGGCGCGGTGAAAATCGCGGGCTTTGTGCGCTATGCTCTCGGTGAGGGAATCGAGAAGCAGGAAAGCGACTTCGCGGCCGAGGTCGCGGCGGCCAGCGGCAAGAAGTAAGCGCCGGAACGTTCCTTCCGGCGTGCCGCCGGAAGCGGCGCCCGGACAAGGAAAGTGCTCATGACTGATCCGGTCTATCGTCGCGTCGTGATCAAGCTGTCCGGCGAATATCTCGCGGGACCGCAGGGTTTTGGCATCGATCAACCGACCATCGACCGGGTCGCCGACGATCTGATCGCAGCCCGCCACCTCGGCACCGAAGTCGCCGTCGTCATCGGCGGCGGCAATCTCTTTCGCGGCGTCGAGGTCTCCTCGCGCGGCGTGTCGCGCCCGACCGGCGATACCATGGGCATGCTCGCCACGATGATGAACTGCCTCGCGCTCGAGGCCACGATCGAGCGCAAGGGCACGCCTGCGCGCACGCTGTCGGCCTTCGTCATGCCCGAGATTTCCGAGCTGTTCACCCGCACCGCGGCACATAAATACCTCGCCGAGGGCCGGATCGTGCTGCTCGGCGGCGGAACCGGTAATCCGTTCTTCACCACGGACACGACCGCGGTGCTGCGCGCAGCCGAGATCGGCGCCCAGGCGGTTCTGAAGGCGACCAATGTCGACGGTGTCTACTCGGCCGACCCGAAGAAAGACCCGACGGCGACGCGATTCGACCGTCTGACGCATTCGCAGGCGATCGAGGGCGGCTACAAGGTGATGGATGCGACCGCCTTCGCGCTTGCCCGCGAGACGTCGCTGCCTATCATCGTGTTCTCGATCGCGGAGCCGGGCTCGATCGGCGCTGTACTGCGTGGCGGCGGCCACGGAACCATTGTCGCCGGCTGACGGCTTGTCGTTGCACCCTGAGAGAAGGTGCGGAGAGGTCGCCGGGATTTTGAAGGAGAAACGGGATGGCCACGGACAATTTCGATCTCAACGAAGTCAAGCGCCGCATGCAGGGCGCGATCCAGTCGCTCAAGCACGAGCTTGGCGGCCTGCGCACCGGTCGCGCCTCCGCCTCGATGCTCGATCCGGTGCAGGTCGACGCCTATGGCAGCCACATGCCGCTGAACCAGCTCGCCACCGTCAGCGTGCCGGAGCCGCGCCTGATTTCGGTGCAGGTCTGGGACAAGTCGATGGTCAAGGCGGTGGAGAAGGCGATCGTCGATTCCAATCTCGGCCTGTCGCCGGCGACTGAAGGCCAGGTTCTGCGCCTGCGCATCCCCGAACTCAATGAGGAGCGTCGCAAGGAGCTCGTCAAGGTCGCGCACAAATACGCGGAAGCCGCCAAGGTCGCCGCGCGCCACGTCCGCCGCGACGGTCTCGACGTTCTCAAGAAGCTCGAGAAGAATCACGAGATGTCCGAGGACGATCAGAAGCGCCACGCCGACGAGGTGCAGAAGGCGACCGACGGCACGATCTCCGAGATCGACCAGTTGCTGGCCGCCAAGGAAAAAGAAATCCTCACCGTCTAAGCAGGATGGATCGCGCTCTAGGTTATGTTCGCGCATGATCTTTACGGAAAACCGCTTCGCACTTTGCGCTAACGCGGCCCTTCGGGTCCGGATCATGCTTTAAGGCAGCCTCATGTCCAACGCCGCCGCGCCCGCAACGGAAGGACCAGATCGGTCCGATGCGCCTGCGCATGTCGCCATCATCATGGATGGCAACGGACGTTGGGCGGCCGCGCGCGGCTTGCCACGGGCGGAGGGCCATCGCCGCGGCGTGGAGGCCCTGCGTCGCGTGGTTCGGGCGTCGCATGAGCTTGGCATCCGCTATCTCACCATCTTCTCCTTCAGCTCGGAAAACTGGTCGCGTCCGGCGAGCGAGATCGGCGATCTGTTCGGCCTGTTGCGCCGCTTCATCCGCAACGATCTGGCGAGCTTGCATCGCGACGGCGTCAAGGTACGCATCATCGGCGAGCGGGATGGGCTGGAGGGCGACATCTGCGCACTTCTCAATGAGGCGGAGGAACTGACGCGCGATAACACGCGCCTCACGCTCGTCGTCGCCTTCAATTACGGCTCCCGGCAGGAGATCGCGAAGGCGGCGCAGAAGCTCGCGCGGGAAGTCGCCGAGGGCCGGCGCAGTCCCGACACGATCGATGCCGAGACACTGGGGGCGCATCTCGACGCGCCCGACATTCCCGATCCCGATCTCATCATCCGCACCAGTGGCGAGCAGCGCCTGTCCAACTTCCTGATGTGGCAGGCCGCCTATAGCGAGCTTGTCTTCGTGCCGATTCACTGGCCCGATTTCGACAAGGCGGCGCTGGAAGGCGCAATCGCCGAATTCGCCAGGCGCGAGCGCCGTTTCGGCGGCCTGGTCGCGAAAACCGCCTCGTGAGCGAGCCCAACTCCGCACCGGCCGGCTCTCAGCCTGCCCCGAGCAATCTCGTGATGCGAATCCTCGCGGCGCTGGTGCTGGCGCCGCTCGCCATTGCGCTCGCTTATGCCGGCGGCTGGCTGTGGGCGCTTCTCGTCACCCTGGTGTCGATCGGACTGTTCGCGGAATGGCTGATGGTGGTTGGCGCAGGCTCGACCGCGCTGACCGGGGCGGGGACGATCGTCATCGCCGCGATGGGCTTGTGCGTTGCCTTCGGCGCGCTGAAGACCGCAATCATCACCGGCCTGATTGGTGGGGCGGTCGTGACGGTGATCGCGCGGGGCAAGTTCGTCTGGGCGGCCTCCGGATTTGCCTATGCGTCGGCGGCGCTACTCGCCTCGATCCTGCTGCGGAAGGATCTCGTGAACGGCTTCGCCGCGCTGATGTTCGTGCTGCTCGTGGTGTGGGCGACCGATATCGGCGGCTATTTCGCCGGCCGCGGCATCGGCGGACCGAAGCTGTGGCCGCGCGTGAGCCCGAAGAAGACCTGGTCAGGGGCGCTCGGCGGCTTTGCCGCCAGCCTTTTGGTCGCGGTCGGCTTTGCCGCTTGCGGGGTTGGAAAGATAGTTCCATTGCTGCTCGTCAGCGCGGTCCTCTCAATCGTGTCGGCCTGCGGCGATCTGTTCGAATCCGCGGTCAAGCGGCGCTTCGATGTCAAGGATTCCAGTCACTTAATTCCGGGCCACGGCGGGCTATTGGACCGTCTGGACGGTTTTGTCGCCGCCATCCTGGTGGCATGGATTATCGGCTTCCTCCGCCATGGTGTGCATAGCGCCGGAAGCGGTCTTATGGTTTGGTGAACATATGAGCGCGGTCCCATTGCGTAACAACAAGGCTGCGGCATCGAGCGTCCGCAGCGTCACGGTTCTCGGCGCCACCGGCTCGATCGGCGACAGCACGATGGATCTGCTGCGCGCCTCTCCCGAGCGCTACCGTGTCGAGGCGCTGACGGCAAACAGCAATGTCGAGGCGCTGGCAAAGCTCGCGAAGGAGTTCTCCGCGCGCTTCGTCGCGATCGCCGACATCTCCAAGTTTGCCGAACTCAAGGCTGCGCTCGCGGGCACCGGCACCGAATGCGGCGCCGGCGAAAGCGCGGTGATCGAGGCCGGCGCGCGTCCGGCCGATTGGGTGATGGCCGCCGTGAGTGGCGCCGCCGGACTGAAGCCGGCGCTGGCGGCGGTCGATCGCGGCGCGCATGTCGCGCTCGCCAACAAGGAATGTCTCGTCTGCGCTGGTGATTTCTTCATGCAGCGCGCGGCGAAAGCGGGCGCCTGCATCCTGCCTGCGGATTCCGAGCACAATGCGTTGTTCCAGGCGCTCGCCTCGGGCAATCGCGACGAGCTCGTCCGTGTCATCATCACGGCCTCCGGCGGCCCCTTCCGCACCTGGAAGCCTGCCGACATCGAGCAGGCGACACTCGCGCAAGCCCTGAAGCATCCGAACTGGAGCATGGGCCAGAAGATCACGATCGATTCCGCCTCGATGATGAACAAGGGGCTCGAGGTGATCGAGGCCTCCTATCTGTTCGCGCTCTCGCCCGACGAGATCGACGTCCTCGTTCATCCGCAGTCGATCATCCACGGCATGGTCGAGTTCTCCGATCGCTCGGTCGTGGCCCAGCTCGGCTCACCCGACATGCGCACGCCGATCGCGCATTGCCTCGGCTGGCCCGACCGTATCAAGGGTCCGGCCGCCAAGCTCGATCTGGCCAAGATCGGCCAGTTGACCTTCGAGGCGCCAGATTTCGAGCGCTTCCCCGGGCTGCGCCTGGCCTTCGATTCTCTCCGGACCGGGAAGGGGGCGACCACGGTCTACAACGCCGCCAACGAGGTCGCGGTCGCCGCCTTCATCGCCGGCAAGATCCGGTTCGGGGCGATTGCCAGGCTGGTGGAGGAGACGCTGGATGACTGGGTCCGCAGCGGGAACCAGGCGCCGCTGACGTCAGCGGACGATGCAATCGCTGTTGACCATGTTGCGCGAAATAGGGCTGCCGCCCTATTGCCTCAAATTGCCTTAAAGGCATCCTAGATGGTTCGGGGCCAGGGCCTTGCGGCACTGGATGAGGGAATTCGATGATCGACTTTTTCGTCCATAGTTTCAATACGTTGAGCCATGGGCTCCTTGGCTACGCGGTTCCCTTCCTGTTCGTCCTGACCATCGTCGTGTTCTTCCATGAGCTCGGCCATTTCCTGGTCGCGCGCTGGGCAGGCGTTCGTGTGTTAACTTTTTCGCTCGGTTTCGGACCTGAGCTGGTCGGTTTCAACGACCGCCATGGCACCCGCTGGAAGATCTCGGCGATCCCGCTCGGCGGCTACGTCAAGTTCTTCGGCGACGAGAGCGAGGCTTCGACGCCGTCGTCCGAGAAGCTTGCGGCCATGACGGCCGAGGAGCGCGCCGGCAGCTTCCATCACAAGAAGGTCGGCCCGCGCGCCGCCATCGTTGCCGCCGGACCGATCGCCAATTTCATCCTGGGCGCGCTGATCTTCGCCGGCATGGCGCTGTATTACGGCAAGCCGAGCACGATTGCGCGCGTCGACGGTGTCGTCGCCGATGGCGCTGCGGCGGCAGCCGGCTTCAAGATCGGCGACGTCGTCGTCCAGATCGACGGCAAGCCGATCGAAAGCTTTGCCGACATGCAGCGCATGGTTGCGATGAATGCTGGTTCGCCGCTTGCCTTCCAGGTCAAGCGCGACGGTTCCATCGTGTCGCTGACCGCGACGCCGGCGCTGCTCGAGCGCAAGGATCCCTTCGGCAACAGCCACCGTCTCGGCGTGCTCGGCGTCGAACACAAGTCTCAGGCCGGGGAGGCCTCGACGTCGCCGGTCGGCGTCGGCGAAGCGCTCAAGATCGGGGTGGAGCAGGTCTGGTTCATCATCACCAGCACCTTCAAGTTCCTGGGCTCGTTGTTCGTCGGGAACGGCAATCCGAACGAGGTCAGCGGCGTGCTCGGCATTGCCAAGATGTCGGGGCAGGCGGCCAGCGCCGGGTTCCAGTTCGTGATCAACCTCTGCGCGGTGCTGTCGGTGTCGATCGGCCTGCTGAATCTGTTCCCGATCCCACTGCTCGATGGCGGTCACCTTATGTTCTATGCGGCGGAGGTCGCCCGTGGTCGGCCCCTGTCCGAGCGGACCCAGGAGATGGGGTTCCGAATCGGGCTTGGCTTGGTGCTGATGTTGATGGTGTTTGCGACCTATAACGACATCCTGCGAATGGCCGCATCCTGATAGGGGCTTTTTTGTGGCGTTGCCCGGGCGTTGCTCTTGGGCAACGTCTTGGAATGAAAATGAAATTACGGCGCGCTCGACCGTTTGCGGCGTCGGTGAAATTGTCTACAAGCGGCTTGAACTTGGGGAATCTCCAGACCGGCGTTGGGGTTGGGTCTGGTACGGAATGATAAGGGCGCGTTGCGCAATGAAGTTTGGACTGCGACTCCGGGGGGGCTTGCTCGCAACCCTGATCATGTTCGGCGCGCCGGTGCTTGCCCCGGTTGGGGCTGCCTTTGTGTCTTCGTCTGCGCTTGCTCAGACCGTGCAGTCGATTTCCGTCGAAGGAAATCGCCGGGTCGAGGTGGAGACGATCCGCTCCTACTTCAAGCCGGGTCCCGGCGGTCGCCTGGATCAGGGTGCCATCGACGATGGCCTCAAGGCGTTGATCGAGACCGGCCTGTTCCAGGACGTCAGGATCAACCGCGGGGCCGGTGGCCAGATCGTCGTCTCCGTGGTGGAAAACCCGGTGATCGGCCGCATTGCCTTCGAGGGCAACAAGAAGATCAAGGACGAGCAGCTCACCGGTGAAGTCCAGTCCAAGGCGCGCGGCACCTTCTCCCGCGCCATGGTGCAGTCCGACACCCTGCGAATCGCAGAAATCTATCGCCGCTCCGGCCGTTACGACGTTCGCGTCACGCCTGAAATCATCGAGCAGCCGAACAACCGCGTCGATCTCGTCTTCACGGTCGAGGAGGGCGCCAAGACCGGCGTCAAGTCGATCGAGTTCGTCGGCAACAACGCGTACTCGTCCTACCGCCTGCGCGACGTCATCAAGACGCACGAATCCAACCTGCTGAGCTTCCTCGCCAGCAGCGACATCTACGATCCCGATCGGGTCGAGGCCGACCGCGACCTGATCCGCCGCTTCTATCTCAAGAACGGTTTCGCCGACGTCCAGGTCGTCGCCGCGCTCACCGAATACGATCCGGAGAAGAAGGGTTTCAACGTTACCTTCAAGATCGAGGAGGGCTCGCAATACCGGGTCGGCTCGATCGACTTCCGCTCCAGCATTCCCAACTTCGATCCCACCTCGATGCGCAACTATTCGCGCGTCAATGTCGGCTCGCTCTACAACGTCGAATCGGTCGAGAAGTCGGTCGAGGAGATGCAGATCGAGGCCTCGCGTCGCGGTTACGCCTTCGCCGTGGTCCGTCCCGGCGGCGACCGCAATTTCGAGGCGCACACCGTGTCGGTCGTGTTCAACATCGACGAGGGTCCGCGCACCTATATCGAGCGCATCAACCTTCGCGGCAACACCCGCACGCGCGACTACGTGATTCGTCGCGAGTTCGACGTCTCCGAGGGCGATGCCTACAACCGCGCGCTGGTCGACCGTGCCGAGCGCCGCTTGAAGAACCTCGACTATTTCAAGAGCGTGAAGATCACGACGGAGCCCGGCTCGTCGAGCGACCGCGTGATCCTGCTCGTGGACATGGAAGAGAAATCGACCGGCGACTTCTCGGTCTCGGGTGGTTATTCCACCACCGACGGCGCGCTGGCCGAAGTCTCGGTTTCCGAACGCAATTTGCTCGGCCGCGGCCTGTTCGCCAAGGCGGCGGTGACCTACGGCCAGTATGCCCGCGGCTACTCGCTGTCGTTCGTCGAACCCTATCTGCTCGACTACCGGGTCGCGCTGGGTCTCGACCTCTATCAGCGTGAGCAGAGGTCCAACAGCTACATCTCCTACGGCACCAAGACGCTCGGCTTCTCGCCGCGCCTCGGTTTCTCCCTGCGTGAAGATCTGTCGCTGCAGGTGCGCTACTCGATCTACCGGCAGGAAATCACGCTGCCGTCGTACCTCGCGAACTGTAACAACAACCAGTTCCTTGCCGACGGTGTCACTCCGAATCCGGCATTCAATCCAAGCCCGGCTTTCTCCGCGGCGAGTGGTATTCCTCTGGCTCCCTCGACCAACGGCCTCGGCTGCTACAGCGACGGCGAGGCCTCGCTGCCGGTCCGCAAGGAGCTTGCCAACGGCAAGACCCTGACCTCGGCGCTCGGCTACACGCTGACCTACAACACGCTCGACAACAACAAGAACCCCACCGACGGTCTGCTGGTCGATTTCCGGCAGGACTTCGCCGGCGTCGGCGGCGACGTCTCCTATCTGAAGACTGTGGTTGACGCGAAGTACTACACTCCGCTGGTCTCCGATATCGTCGGTCTCGTTCGCCTCCAGGGCGGCATGCTGAACAAGATGGGCAGCGATCTGCGCATGCTCGATCATTTCCAGATGGGCCCGAACCTCGTCCGCGGCTTTGCCCCGAACGGCATCGGACCGCGCGATTTGAACCCCTTCGGTACGCAGGACGCGCTTGGCGGCACCAAGTATTGGGGTGCTTCGCTCGAATTGCAGATGCCGTTCTGGTTCCTGCCGAAGGAAGTGGGTCTGAAGGGCGCCGTCTACGCCGACGCCGGCGGACTGTTCGACTATCAGGGACCGACGACGTGGTCGGTGACCAACGAACTGACCACGACCAAGAATTCGAGCTGCACGCCGTCGACCGTCAATCCCGCTTCGGCTGGAACCTGCACCGGCCTGGTGTATGACAATGGCAATGCGGTCCGGTCGTCGGTCGGCGTCGGCTTGATCTGGGCCTCGCCGTTCGGTCCGCTGCGCTTCGACTACGCCGTGCCGCTGACCAAGGGCAAGAACGACCGTACGCAGGAGTTCCGGTTCGGCGGCGGCACCTCGTTCTAATTCGAACAGCACGGCACGATCCGGACCACCGGAGCCGGTTTCCGAAAGGGATCGTGCCAATCCAGGAGATGAGGCATGATGCGGCTTGGCCGCTTCATGCCGAAGCCGGACCGCGACGGGGTGGAATGGCGCAGCCGACCTTCTTCACACAGCCGCCCGCCTCAGCGCTGGCTGACATCGCCACGCTGACCAAGGCGGAGTTGGTCGATCCCGCCAGGGGCGGCCAAATCATCAGGGGTCTTGCTTCGCTCGACGAAGCCGGCCCGATGCACCTGACGTTCTTCGACAATCTCAAATATGCCGATGAGCTCAAGGCGACCAAGGCCGGTGCTTGCCTGGTGAGCCCACGCTTCGAGGCGCGGGTGCCCGCGCATGTCGCCGTGCTGCGGGCGCCACAGCCGTTCCGCGCCTTCGTCAGGATCGCGCGGGAGTGGCATGGCGACGCGCTCCGGCCGCAATCCTGGACCGGCAACGACGGCATCGCGCCGTCGGCCATCATCGACCCCACCGCCAGGCTCGAGGACGGCGTGATCGTCGATCCCTTGGCCGTGATCGGCCCTGACGTGGAGATCGGCAGCGGCACGGTGATCGGTGTGGGGGCCGTGATCGGCCCCGGCGTCAAGATCGGCCGGGACTGCAATGTCGGCGCACGCACCGCCATCCAGTGCGCGCTGATCGGCAACGACGTGCTGATCCACCCCGGTTGTTCGATCGGCCAGGACGGCTACGGCTTCATCTTCTTCGGCCCCGAGGGCCATCTGAAGGTGCCCCAGACCGGCCGCGTGCTGATTCAGAACAACGTGGAGGTCGGCGCCGGCACCACCATCGATCGGGGCTCCTTGCGCGACACCGTGATCGGGGAAGGGACCAAAATCGACAATCAGGTCCAGATCGGCCACAATGTGACCATTGGCCGGCACTGCCTGCTGGCAGCCCAGATCGGCCTTGCCGGCAGCCTCACCCTCGGCGACAACGTGGCGCTGGGAGCGAAGGTGGGCATCAACAATCACGTCAAGATCGGGGATGGAGCTCAGGTGACTGCCATGAGCGGCGTCAAGGACGACGTTCCTCCCAACGGACGTTGGGGTGGTTTTTTCGCCAAGCCGACCAGGCAGTGGTTCAAGGAAATTTTGGCGGTCGAGCGCTTGGCGCGCGACAGCAAGGCCGATCCGAAGCAGGAGGAACGGGAGTGACGGACGAAGCACCGGTCAGGTTCGAGCTTGTGGACATCAACATGATCCTGCAAACGCTCCCGCACCGTTTTCCGATGCTGCTGATCGATCGCGTGATCAACATCCGCACCGATTACAGCGGCATCGGCATCAAGAATGTCACCTTCAACGAACCGCCGTTCCAGGGCCACTTTCCCGATCGCCCGGTCTATCCCGGCGTCATGATGATCGAAGCGATGGCGCAGACCGCGGGTGTGATCGGCATCAAGTCGGTCGAAGGCACCGAGAAGCCGCGCGCGGTCTATTTCCTCACCATCGACAAGTGCAAGTTCCGCAAGCCTGTGCTGCCCGGCGATACCATCGAATACCACATGCGCTCGATCGGCCGCCGCAAGGCCATGTGGTGGTTTCACGGCGACGCCAAGGTCAACGGCCAGGTGGTTGCGGAGGCCGACGTCGGCGCCATGCTGACCGACTGAGCGGGATCAACTTCTCTGGATGCGCTCGCGCGCAGGACACGCGTACCGGCCGCCGCTGACCTCGCGCTTGATGTTCTGGTTGAAGAACTGTCCCATGGACGGTGCGCCCAGCAGGCGCTCGACCGTGTCGACCGGTACGCCGCAATAGCGGTCATAAACGCCTTCAACGGCCACGACGAGGGCCTGCTGCGCACGGTCGTAACAGACCCGCTGAAGCACCGTGCTGCGGCTGATGTCGCGGCACTCGAACGTCGCGAGGTCGATGGGGCGGTGTTCGGCGGTCTCGATCGTCTCGGAGACGATCGGCGCCGCGGCGAACTGTGCGAGGAGAAGTGCCAGGGCCCTGACCACGATACCTGAAGCTCCGCGTGAACTTGTTGATGACCCGGGAAGGCTGCCTCATCCGGCACTTGAAACACGGAGAGATCATACGTCACTGGACAGATCGGGCATAGTCGCGCTAACCAGCGGAAAACCGAGCGACTTCAACACCTAATCAGACCTTCTTGATGAGTCAGATTGCTTGATGAGTAAGATTGACCCCACCGCACGGATCGCGGACGGCGCCGTGATCGGCGAGGGCACCGAGATCGGCCCCTTCTGCATCATCGGCCCGCATGTCGCGATCGGCAATAACTGCAAGCTGATCGGACAGGTCACCGTCATCGGCCACACCTCGATCGGAGATGGCTGCGTGATCTCGCCGTTCGCGGTGCTGGGCGGGGCGCCCCAGGATCTCAGCTACAAGGGCGAGCCCACGAAGCTTGAGATCGGCTCGGGCTGCACCATCCGCGAAGGTGCGACCATGAATGTCGGCACCATCAAGGGCGGTGGCCTGACGCGCGTCGGCAACGACGGCTATTTCATGAACAACAGTCATGTCGGGCATGACTGCATGGTCGGCAACAACGTGATCTTCGCAACCTCGGCGACGCTCGGCGGCCATTGCGAGATCGGTGACGCCGTCTATATCGGCGGCCTGTCCGCAGTGCATCAGTTCACCCGCATCGGCCCCTATGTGATGGTTGGCGGTGTCTGCGGCGTGCGCGACGACGTCATCCCGTATGGGCTGGTCAACGGCCAATATGCGGTGCTCGAAGGCCTCAATCTGATCGGCATGAAGCGGCGCAAGTTCACCAAGCAGCGGCTTGCGACCGTGCGCGCGTTCTACCAGAAACTCTTCCATGGCCCCGCTACCTTTGCCGAACGCCTGGAGGCGGCGCGGCCGCTCGCCGGTGGAGATCCGGCGATCGGGGAAATCCTCGACTTCATCGGCAAGGGCAAGCGCCCGCTCTGTCTTCCCGCCATCGCGAAGTGATGATGGAATGGCCCCGGGCATGACATCGGCGGCTTCGGAAATTTCATCGCCGGTCGGCGTCGTCGCTGGCGGCGGCGCGATGCCGTTCGCGGTTGCCGACTCGCTCGCCGCCCGCGGCATCACGCCGGTGTTGTTTCCCCTTCGGGGAGCCTGCGATCCCGCGCGGGTAGAGAAATTCCGTCATCGCTGGATCTCGGTCGGCCAGCTCGGCCGCGCCATGCGGCTGTTTCGCGAGGAGGGCTGCCGCGACCTGATTTTCATCGGCACGCTGGTGCGACCTTCGCTCTCGGAGGTCCGGGTCGACTTCACGACGCTTCGGCTGCTCGGCAATGTCATCCGCGCCTTCCGCGGCGGCGACGATCATTTGTTGTCCGGCGTCGGGCGCATTCTCGAGCAGGGCGGCTTTCGGATGGTCGGCATCAAGGATGTCGCGCCCGATCTGCTGATGCCCGAGGGCTGCATCAGCCGCGCCTGGCCGAGCGACACCGGCAAGACCGACATCGAGCGCGGACGCGCGGTGCTGACCGCCCTCGGTCCGTTCGACATCGGCCAGGCCGCGGTCGTGATCGACGGCCATGTGGTGGCGGTCGAGGATATCGAGGGCACCGATGCACTGCTCGCGCGCGTGGCACGGCTGCGCGAAGAGGGCCGCATCCGCGCCGCCACCGGGCGGGGCGTGCTGGTGAAGGTCCCAAAGAGCGGGCAGGATCTGCGCTTCGACCTGCCGACGATCGGCCCGCGCACCCTCGAGGGCGTCGCCGCCGCAGGGCTGGCCGGGATCGCCGTCGTTGCCGGCAACACCATCGCCGCCGAGCCGCAGGCAATGATCGCACTCGCCGACGCAAAATATCTCTTCGTCATCGGCCTGCCGGCGTGATGCAGGGTCGCGATCCCAAGCGCAAGATCTTCCTGATCGCCACGGAGGAATCCGGCGACCGGCTCGGCAGCGCCTTGATGAAGGTGCTGCGCCAGCGCCTCGGCGACGGCGTGCAGTTCGTGGGCGTCGGCGGCCACACCATGGCGCGCCAGGGGCTCGAGACGCTGTTTCCGATCGAGCAGCTCTCGATCGTCGGCTTCGCCGCGGTCGTGCAGCAATTGCCGAAGATCCTGCGGCTGATCCGCGAGACCGCGGAGGCCGTGACCGAAGCCGCGCCGGACGCGCTCGTCATCATCGACAGCCCCGATTTCACCCACCGTGTCGCCCGCCGCGTGCGGACGCGCAATCCGGCGATCCCGATCGTCGACTACGTCTCGCCACAGCTCTGGGCCTGGCGGCCGGGACGGGCGCGGACCATGCTCGGCTATGTCGACCATGTGCTCGGCCTGTTGCCATTCGAGCCGGAGGAATACCGCAAGCTCGGCGGGCCGCCATGCAGCTATGTCGGCCATCCCCTGATCGAGCAATTGCCCTCGCTGCGGCCGAACGCGGAGGAGCAGGCGCGCCGCGACGGCGAGCCGCCGGTCTTGCTGGTGTTGCCCGGCAGCCGCCGCAGCGAGATCAGGCACCATCTCGACGTGTTCGGCGCGACGCTCGGCCGATTGCAGACCGAAGGCCGCGCGTTCGAGCTGATGCTGCCGACCATGCCGCATCTCGAAACCACCATCCGCGAAGGCATCGCGAACTGGCTGGTCAAGCCTCAAATCGTGGTCGGCGAGAACGAGAAGCGCGCTGCCTTCCGCATCGCGCGCGCGGCACTGGCAAAATCCGGCACGGTGACGCTGGAGCTCGCGCTATCGGGCATTCCGATGGTGACGGCCTATCGCGTCGGCGCGATCGAAGCCTTCATCCTGCGCCGCGCGATCCGTGTCTCCTCGGTAATCCTCGCCAATCTCGTGATCGGCAAGGATGTCATCCCGGAGTTCCTGCAGGAAGACTGCACGCCGGAGAAGCTGGCGCCCGCGCTCTCGGAGCTTCTGACCGATTCACCGCTGCGCCGGCAGCAGGTGGAAGCATTCGCCCAGCTCGATACGATCATGTCGACAGGTAACAAGTCGCCGAGCGTGCTCGCAGCCGACATCGTGCTGGCGACGATACGCAAGGGTAGGCGGGCAGGCTTGGACGTGTACTCATAAACGTTGGCTTGCCAGCGCAAAGCGGAAGCCTCCTAACCTTGGGCGTGATCGGCGGTTTGTGACCCAGAGCAGACCTCGCGTCGATTTGCATCTCTCATCGTCTCGGTAAGACTGCCAACATCCTCGGTCCACCAAACAACCACGGCAAACCGGGATGTCAGGTGCATGTCAGGATCTGCGCGCAATATTTTGTGCGCTCGCCTAGGTGCGGCCTCCTGATTGGATTTACCTAAAGGGACGCATGCGTCTTGCTCTAAAAATGTTCAGATTTCTTGTCGCGATCTTGCTTCTTGGGATTTTAGGGTTCGCTGGCTGGCTGACCTTCAGCCCACCCAATGGACTAGTGTCCGCCTCGGCTTATGCGGCAAAAATGGTTTGCTCGAATGTGTTCATTGCCGAACGTGATGCGGATGCGGTGATCAAAACCGACCTCGCGTTAACACATCCACGCATTGTCGAACGTCTGAAGATCAACGTCGACACCGCCAACCAGCGTGTCGAGGCGGCATATCGAGGCCTGTTCGCCAAACGCTACGCCCAATATGAGGAAGGACGTGGTTGTACGCTGGTGTCTAAGGACGAAATCCCCGACCGTGCCGAGCCGCCCTCACTGCCCGGAAAGCCTAGTGCGCTCTGGCCGGTCGGCGAGAGTGCTCAATTGTCTGACGACAAACACTTACTGGCGACGCTGAACGATCCGGCTCTCCAGGGGCCGGGCATGCGCGCGATCGTCGTGGTCCAGGACGGGCGCATCATCGGAGAAACCTACGGCGAAGGCTTCAACGCTTCGACGCCCCTCCAGGGCTGGTCGATGACGAAGACCGTGAACGCCGCCTTGGCCGGCATGGCGATCAGGGACGGAAAGCTTTCGCTGGACCGAAAAAATCTGTTTCCGCAGTGGGCTGGCGACGCGCGCGCGGACATCTCGGTGGCCGATTTGATGGCCATGACAAGCGGATTGAAATGGAGCGAGGACGGTGACTCTGC
This sequence comes from Bradyrhizobium sp. Kon56, assembly GCF_055807635.1. Classification (NCBI taxonomy): domain Bacteria; kingdom Pseudomonadati; phylum Pseudomonadota; class Alphaproteobacteria; order Hyphomicrobiales; family Nitrobacteraceae; genus Bradyrhizobium; species Bradyrhizobium sp. Kon56. The sequence goes on from NZ_JBVVOU010000016.1 coordinate 47,920, forward strand.
CGACCCCGACGGGTTAGAAAATCTCGCACATGATGCGGCGGCTTTCGCGCGGGACCGTCCGCTTGTCGCCCCGCCTGGAACGCAGTTCAACTATTCCGGGGGTTCGTCTGTCCTGTTCGCCCGGGTCTGGCAGAACGCGGTTGGAGCGGACGCGCGAGCGTATCCGCAGGAGCGATTGTTCAAGCCTTTGGGCATGACCAGCGCTGTTCTTGAGGCTGACCCTTCAGGCACATTCCTTGGCGAAGCCTTTCTCTTCGCCAATGCGCATGATTGGGCGCGCTTCGGCGAATTCCTGCGCATGAACGGAGAGTGGAACGGTGCTCAGCTTTTGCCGCCGGGCTTTGTCGATTACATGCGCTCGCCTGTGCCAGCGTCCGATGAGGGACATGGCCCGGTCTACGGTCGCGGACAGCTTTGGTTGGGGCCGGGCCAGGGATTCCGACTCCCTACCGACACGTTCATGTTGCAAGGGCACCTGCGCCAGGTGATTGCGATCATCCCCTCGCGTAAACTGGTGATCCTGCGTATGGGTCTCACGCGGGAAGATATCGGGTACAGCGTCGCGAAGCTACTGTACGCGATTGTGGCGGCGCGCCGATCGAATGAATGAGCGATTACTTCCGCTTGTGGCCCAACTCGGACCCAGGGAGAGTTACGCCAACGCGACTGCTATCAGATACGGAGCGGACCTCTACGAGGCAGCTCGGGTTTGTGAGTACACGCTCTAGCCGAGACCAGCGTCGACCTGAAAACACTGCCGCGTGATGCGCTGGCTGTCGTCCGAGGCGAGGAAAAGCGCCATGTTGGCGATGTCGTCGGGCGTCACCGCGTCGGGAATGGCCTGACGCGTGCGCAGCTCGGCGATCACCTGGTCGTCCGGGTACCACAGCCGGCGCTGACGCTCCGTGATCACCATCCCCGGCGCTATCGCGTTGACGCGGATGCGGTCGGGCCCGAGCGACCGGGCCAGGGAGTTGGTGAAGCCGACGATCGCGGCCTTTGCCGCGGCGTAGACAGGCAGCCCCGGCGCGCCCCGCATCCAGGCAATCGACGACATGTTGATGATCGAACCGCTGCCGCGCGCCTGCATCTGCGGCACCACCGCTTGCGCGGCAAAGAAGACGTGCTTGAGGTTGACGCCGATCATCCAGTCGAATTCGGCCGGCGTCACCTCGGCCAGCACCTGACGCTGATCATTGGCGGCGTTGTTGACGAGGACCGCGGCATCGCCAAGCGATCCCCGGACCTGCGCCATGGCGCCGCGCAAGGCGTCGATGTCGAGGAGATCGCACGGCACGAACAAGGGTACGGTCCCGGCCGCGGCCTTCACTTCCGCGACCAGCGTCCGGCCGGCTGCTTCATCGAGATCCAGGAACGCGACGCGCGCCCCTTGCGCCGCGAACGCCCGCACGAAGGCGGCACCGATGCCGCTGGCGCCACCGGTGATCAACACCACGCGGTCCCTAAGGCCGGCATAGCTCGTTCTTGTCATGCGATCAGTCGCTCGGTCTCGGGGTCGAACAGGCAGATGCGACGCGTGTCGAGCGCGAACGGGGCGGCGGCGCCCGGTGTGGGGCGGATGTCCGGCGTGATGCGCGCCAGCGCAGGCTCGCCCCCAAGCCGCAGCAGCACGATCGTTTCGGCTCCCGTCGGCTCGACCATCTCCACCGGCGCGTTGACGACGACGGGCGGATCGGCGGAGAACACGCGGCTGCCCTCGGCGATGCATTCCGGCCTGATCCCGACCACCACGTCACGGCCGACAAAGGGGGCCGCCGCGTCGTATTGGCCAAGGCGGAGGCGGACCTCGTCCGGCCGTCCCGCGCCGATCACGACCACCGGGCCGCTGGCATCAGCGTCGAGCCGTGCCGGCATCGTGTTCATCGGCGGCGAGCCCATGAAGCGGGCCACGAACAGATTGGCGGGATAGCGATACACGGTATCCGGGTCGGCAAACTGCTGCACCACGCCGCGATGCATCACGGCAATGCGCGTCGCCATCGTCATCGCCTCGATCTGATCGTGTGTGACATAGACGATGGTGGCGCCGATGCGCTGGTGCAGCCGCTTGATCTCCATCCGCATCTCGACGCGCAGCTTGGCGTCGAGATTGGAGAGCGGCTCGTCGAACAGGAAGAGCAGGGGATCGCGCACCAGCGCCCGGCCCATCGCCACACGCTGGCGCTGGCCGCCGGAGAGCTGCGAGGGCTTGCGGCCGAGCAGCGGCTCGATCTGGAGCAGCCTGGCCACATTCGCCAGCGCCTTTTCCTGCTCGGCCTTCGGGACGTGACGGCATTCCATGCCGAAGGTGATGTTCTGGCGCACCGTCATCGACGGATAGAGCGCGTAGGACTGGAACACCATCGCGATGTCGCGGTCCTTCGGCGGAATGTCGTTGACGATACGTCCGCCGATTTCCACGGTGCCTGCGCTCGGGAGGTCGAGCCCGGCGATGATGTTGAGCAGCGTGGACTTGCCGCAGCCGGATGGGCCAACGAGCACGGTGAATTCGCCGCTCTCGATGTCGAGATCGATGCCCTTCAGCACCTCCAGATTGGCGTAGCGCTTGGACAAGGAGCGAATGCTTAGGGCTGCCATGACAATCCGATCATTTCACGGCCCCGGCGGTGAGGCCGCGCACGAAATACTTGCCGCCGATCAGATAGATCAGCAGGGTCGGCAGGGCGGCGATCATCACCGCCGCGCTCTGCACGCCATGCTGCGGGATGTCCGCGACTGCTGCGGATAGCGCGATCAGCGCGGCGGTGACGGGCTGTTGCTGACCAGTCGTGAATGTCACGCCGTAGAGAAATTCGTTCCAGATATGCGTGAACTGCCAGATCACGGTGACGACCAGAATAGGCGGCGAGAGCGGCAGGATGATGCGCCAGAAAATACGAAAGAACCCTGCGCCATCGATGCGCGCAGCTCTTATCAAATCCTGCGGGATCGCAGTGTAGTAGTTTCGGCAGAACAAGACCGTAAAGGAGAGTCCCTGGATCGTGTGGATCACGACCAGGCCCGTTAGCGTGTTCATCAGGCCCGTATCGCGCAACACGATGGTCCAGGGAAGCAAGCGCATCTGCTGGGGAAGGAAGAGGCCGAGGGTCACGATGCCGTAGATCCAGTTATCGCCGCGAAAACGCCAGAGCGACACAGCGTAACCGGCGACAGCACCGAGCAGGGTCGAGAAAATCGTCGCGGGAATCGTGACGAGCGCGGAGTTCAGCATGTACGGCCGGATGCCGGCGCAGGTCTCGGCGACGCAGAAACCGCTCCAGGCCGCGGCGTAGTTGCTCCATGCCCATTGCTTCGGCCAGCCGATCATCGACGCCTGCGCGATCTCCTCGTTGGTGCGGAGCGAGTTCAGCACGACAACAACCAATGGCGCGAGCCATGCTGCAGCGATCAGCGAGACGACGAGATAGATCAGAATCCGGCTTGGCGCGATGGTTCGCTCACGCATGGATCGCCCGCCGCCGCTGGACATAACGCCACGCTGCATAGGGCAGCAAAACCGCAAGAAGAATGAGCAACATGAGCACTGCCGCCGCCGCTCCGCGTCCGAGCAGGCTGCGCTGGAACATCAGGTCATAGACGACGAGGGCCGGCAGCTGGGTGGCGATCCCGGGTCCGCCGTTGGTGAGCGCGCGGACGAGGTCGAAGGTCGAAATCGCGAACTGCAGCTGGATGACGATGACGGTGATGGTGATCGGCCAAAGGGTCGGCAGGATGACACGCCGGTACATTCGGATCGGTCCGGCGCCGTCGATCTGCGCGGCCTTGATCAGGTCGGCGTCGACGGAGCGAAGGCCGGCGAGGAACAGCGCCATGGCGAAACCGGACGATTGCCAGATCGCAGCGATGACAATGGTCCAAATGGCCATGTCGCGGTCGATCAGCCAGTCGAACCGGAAGGAGGTCCAGCCGAGGTCGCGGACCAGCTTCTGGATCCCGAGGCCGGGATTGAGCAGCCAACTCCAGACCGTGCCGGTGACCACGAATGACACCGCCAGAGGATAGAGGAAGATGGACCGCAGCAGGTTCTCGCCGCGAATGCGCTGATCGAGCAGGATCGCAAGGATGAGACCGGTCGCCAAGCTCAGCAACACGAAGGCGCTGCCAAACAGCAGCAGATTGTCCAAGGCAATCTGCCAGTTCCGCGATGCGGCGACCGCAGAATAGTTGCGCAAGCCGACCCAGCCCGAGACCGGGACCAGAGTGGACGGCGTGAACGATATCCAGATCGTCCACAGCGTAAACGCAATGAGATGCGCGGCGGACAACAGCAGCGGCACCCAGATCGTCAGATATTCAGGCAGCCGGCGCACCCAGCCAGAGGCCGCCGGCCGGCCCGGTGTTGTCGAGACGGCGATCGTCAACGTGAGCTCTCGACGGCTTCGGCGAGGCGTATGGCCGCTTGCTCCGGCTTGATCGTCTTGTTCTTCACGTACTCCGTGATCACGTCGATCATCGCTGCGGTCATGCCGTTTTCCTGCGCCATGTTGTGCGCAAGGCTGAGGACGGCCTGATTGCTGGCAATCGCGTCTTTCAGGGCTGCTGCGGTCCGCCGTTGCCCGTCCGACCAGCCTTCGCCGGAGAGATCGACATCGGTGCGCACGGGGATCGATCCCGTGATCTGCGAATACATAGTCTGGATCGCCGGATCCATGACGAGCTGGGCCATCAGCGTCTGGCCGGCCTGCAGGTCGGGCTCCTTGCGCTGCCAGAATATGAAGGCATCGGCATTCAACAGGAAGACCGGCTTGCTATTGTCGCTCGGGCCCGGGGCGATGATGAAGTCCTCGAACTTGAAGCCGGCGTTGCGCAAGACGCCCTGCGCCCACCCGCCCATGATCATCATCCCCATGTCGCCGTCGACAAAGCGCTTCAAGTTGGTCGAAAAGTGCTGGGCGCCGACGTTGGGGTCCATCCAGTCGGCAATCTTGCGCACCTGTACGAAGGCAGCCTTTATCTCGGGGCCCTCCAGGGCCTTCTTGTCGAGATTCATGATGGCTGCGCGGTAAGCGGTGGGGCTGATGCCCGCCAAAGCGGCCTCGAATTTCTGGCCGTCGTCCGGGCGGGTGCCACCGTTGGCGATGGGATAGGGGACGCCGCCTGCTTTCATCTTCTCGGCGAGGTCGTTGAACTCAGCCCATGTGACGGGGACCTTGTCGGCCTTGGCCTTGTCCATCGCGCGTTTGGAGAGAAACAGCATGTTGGTGCTGTAGATCTGCAACGGCAGTGCAATCCACTTGCCCCCCGGCTTGTGCAATTTTGCAAGATCCGGAGCGACAACCTTTTCGTAGCCGGCGGCAGCGACGACGGCATCGAGATCGACGGTTGGGGCAATCTTGGACCAGGCCGCGATCTCGGGACCTTTGAGCTGCGAGCAGGCCGGCGGATCGCCGGCCATGATCTGGGCACGCAGCTTGTTCATCATCTCGGTGGTGAAGCCGGGGACGGGCGAGTGCTGCCAAACCCCGCCTTTCTCCTCGAATTTCTTGCCGAGTGCCGTGATGGCCGCCCCATCGCTACCTGCGGACCATTGCGAGATCGCAGTCAGACGCGGCTTGATCGCGCCTTGCGCGCGGGCGAATGCCGGCAGCGCGAGCGCGGCCGCAGATCCGGCGAGCAGTTGGCGCCTTGTTGTCGTGATCGGCATGGCAATTTCCTCCCGGTGTGAACTCTTTCGCGCGAGAGCCGCGCGGCATCAGGTACGTCAGGCGGCCTCGGCCGATGCGGCCGGCATGCCGCCGCGGCAAGCGAGGCAGAAAGACGCGAATGCCAGCGCCGCCCGCGGATCGTTGCCGTTCGACGGCGGCACGAAAGCGAGCGACACTTGCGCGTGTTTGCGGCCGCCCAACAGGCTGGCGTCGATCCCCTCGACGAGCGCGTTGCGATCGTCCTCGGTGAGGAGCGACGGCCAGCCGCTGATCGCGACGCCCTTGCATGGCTTCACGTTCAGCGTATTGCCGATCGCAAGGCCAAGCCGGAACAGCCGCCGGCGCAATTCCTGCCGCACGCGCGACGAGAGCGGCATCGCGGTCACCCACTCGCTGCCGAGCTCAAGCAACTCGGCTTCCGCGACGCCAAGAAGCTCGGCCAAAGCGGGAAGCGACGTATAAGCCTCGACGCAGCCATGATGACCGCAGCGGCAAATTGGTCCGTCGGCTCCGAACACCATGTGGCCGAGCTCGACCGGCTGGAGGACATCGTCCTCGACCGCGTCATCCATCCAGGTGCCCGCGACGCCCTGACCGACGAAGACGAAGAGATGCGCGCCGCTGAATGGATAATGCTCCGTGCGGCAACGGTGAAAGATGGCGTGCGCGACGACCGAATTGGTGAACTCGACCCGCACGCCGGGAAGCGTCTCGCCGAACATCTCGCTGATCCGCCCGACATCGCAGGGAATGATCGGATTGCCTGACGCGCCCAGCCGGCCGAGACCCGGAATCGAGACGCCGATCTGTGCGAGGGGGATACGTCGACGCCGCGTCCACTCGCGCAGCAATGTCATCGCTTCGCGAAACGCCCGGCCGACCGTCGCGACGGTCGGCGTCTTCGGCAGCGGCACATGCCCGGTGTAGTGCAGTTCGCCCGACAGGCCCCCGACCCCGACGCTGAGCCGCTGAGTGGTCAGCTCGAACGCCGCGAGCGCCACCGCCTTATCGAGCGACACGAGACCCGTGGGGCCACCGACATAAGGGGCAGGGCGCCGCACTTCCTCGATCAGGCCTTCGGCCTTCAGATCGAACAGGATGCGCGACAGGCTCGCTTCCGACAGGCGCACGGCCTTGGCCAGCGGCGGGCGAAACGACGCGCCTGACTGAAGCAGATGAATCAAAATGGCAGCACGCGTCTGCCGCCGACTTCTCGGCTGCTCCGGCATTTCCATCCCTGTCGTCATTCTTACTTAGAGTAAGAATTTGCGCGCGAAGCGTCTCAACGTCAAGCGTCGGCCGAGGCATTGCGCTGACTTGTTGTTGTGCGCGGCAGCAAGATGGTCTCAGCGCAAACAAAAGCGGCGCCATCTTGTGATGGCGCCGCTTCGAAAGCCGTGATGGGCTCGAGCTTACTTCCGGTTGTTGATCGCGACGTAGTCGCGGCGGGTGACGCCGGTGTAGAGCTGGCGCGGACGGCCGATCTTCTGCTGCGGATCCTCGATCATTTCGCTCCACTGGCTGATCCAGCCGACGGTGCGGGCGACCGCGAACAGCACGGTGAACATCGAGACCGGGAAGCCCATCGCCTTCAGCGTGATGCCCGAATAGAAGTCGACGTTCGGGTAGAGCTTGCGGTCGATGAAGTACTGGTCGCTGAGCGCGATCTTCTCGAGCTCGAGCGCCACCTTCAGCATCGGATCGTCGCCATGGCCGGTCTCCTTGAGCACGGCGTGACACATCTTCTGCATGATCTTGGCGCGCGGATCGTAGTTCTTGTAGACGCGGTGACCGAAGCCCATCAGGCGGACTTCAGAGTTCTTGTCCTTCACCTTGGCGATGAACTCGGGGATCTTGTCGACCGAGCCGATCTCGGCGAGCATCGCGAGCGCTGCTTCGTTGGCGCCGCCATGGGCCGGGCCCCACAGGCAGGCGATGCCGGCCGCGATGCAGGCGAACGGGTTGGCGCCGGAGGAGCCGGCGATACGCACGGTCGAGGTCGAGGCGTTCTGCTCGTGGTCGGCGTGCAGGATGAAGATCTTATCCAGCGCGTCAGCCAGCACCGGGTTGATCTTGTAGTCCTCGCACGGCACGGCAAAGCACATGTGCAGGAAGTTCTCGGCGAACTTCAGCGAGTTTTTCGGATACACGAAGGGCTGGCCGACCGTGTATTTGTAGGCCATCGCAGCCAACGTCGGGATCTTGGCGATCATGCGCATGGAGGCGATCATGCGCTGCTTCGGATCGTTGATGTCGGTTGAGTCGTGATAGAACGCGGCGAGCGCGCCGACAGCCGCTACCATGATCGCCATCGGATGGGCGTCGCGGCGGAAGCCCTGGAAGAAGCGGGCCATCTGCTCGTGCACCATCGTGTGATGGATCACGCGGTCGTCGAAATCCTTCTTCTGCGCGGCGGTCGGAAGCTCCCCGAACAGCAGCAGATAGCAGGTCTCGAGGAAGTCGCCATTCTCGGCGAGCTGTTCGATCGGATAGCCGCGGTATTCCAGCACGCCCGCGTCACCGTCGATATAGGTGATCTTGGACTGGCAGCTCGCGGTCGAGGTGAAGCCCGGGTCGTAGGTGAACAGGCCGGACTGGCCGTAGAGCTTGCCGATATCGATGACGTCGGGCCCGACGCTGCCGCTGTGGATCGGAAGATCGAAATTCTTGTTTCCGACCGTCAGTGTGGCGGTCTTATTGCTTGGTTTTGCGTCCATCAGAGGTCCCCGATGTATGGTGAAACGGGCCGGACCCGGAGGCCCCGATGAGATATCGCGGGGCAGGCCGGATGTTCCAGAAGGTACGGCTGAGATGGGTATATTATTGCTGTGTGCGCTGCAAGATGGCGCCACGCATGGTCGACTTACGTCGTAGCCTGGTCCTTGGGCCCGGTCCTTAGCGCGGTCCTAGGCCTATTCCGTGGCCTGATCTTTAAGCCGGCCCAGGCTTTCCTGGCGTCCCAAGACGTCCAAAACCTCGAATATGCCGGGCGACGTCGTCCGTCCCGTCAGCGCGGCCCGCAGCGGCTGGGCGACCGCGCCGAGCTTGAGACTATTTTCCTCGGCAAAGGCGCGCAGCGCGGCTTCCGCATTGGCCGCGCTCCACGTCTCGACTTTCTCCAGCGCGGAATGAAGCTGGCCGATCAGCTTGCGGTTCTCAGGCGTCAGCAGCGCCGCCGCCTTCGGGTCAAGCTCCAGCGGCCGGTCCGCGAAAATGAAATAGGCGCTGTCGATCAGCTCGATCAGCGTCTTGGCGCGCTCCTTCAGGGCCGGCATGGCCTTCAGGAGCTGCGCGCGCGTGGTGTCGTTTAACTTGGCCTTAAGCTCGTCGCGGCTGGGCACGACGTGGTCGAGCACGTCCTCGAACATCTTCACGAGTGATTGATCGTCGGCATTGCGGATGTAGTGGCCGTTGAGGTTTTCCAGCTTGGCAAAATCGAAGCGCGCTGCTGCGCGGCCGACGCTGGCAAGATCGAACGCCGCGATCATCTCCTCCGTCGAGAAGATTTCCTGGTCGCCATGGCTCCAGCCGAGCCGGACGAGATAGTTGCGGAGCGCGGACGGGAGGTACCCCATGGCGCGGTAGGCATCGACGCCAAGCGCGCCGTGCCTCTTGGAGAGCTTTGAGCCGTCCGGGCCATGGATCAGGGGGATGTGGGACATGCTCGGCAGCGTCCAGCCCATCGCGTCGTAGATCTGCTTTTGGCGGGCCGCGTTGATCAAATGGTCGTCGCCGCGGATGACGTGGGTGACGCCCATGTCGTGGTCGTCGACCACGACAGCGAGCATGTAGGTCGGGTTGCCATCGCCGCGCAGCAGGACGAGGTCATCCAGATTCTCGTTCTGCCAGACCACGCGGCCCTGGACCTGGTCCTCGATCACGGTCTCGCCGGTCTGGGGCGCACGGAGCCGGATGGTGGGCTTTACGTCGGTCGGGGCCGTCGCCGGATCGCGGTCGCGCCACAGGCCGTCATAGAGGCGCGTGCGCCCCTCTGCGCGCGCCTTCTCGCGCATCGCGGTGAGCTCCTCGGCGGTGGCGTAGCAGCGATAGGCCTTGCCGTCGGCGAGCAGCTGCTCGGCGACCTCGCGGTGGCGGGCGGCGCGGCTGAACTGGTAGATGACGTCGCCATCCCAGCCGAGCTCCAGCCATTTCAGGCCGTCGAGGATGGCGCCGATCGCGGCCTCGGTGGAGCGCTCCCGGTCGGTGTCCTCGATCCGGAGCAGCATCTTGCCGCCGTGCTTCTTCGCATAGAGCCAGTTGAACAGCGCCGTGCGCGCGCCCCCGATATGGAGGAAGCCGGTCGGCGAAGGAGCGAAACGGGTGACGACGGGAGAGGTCATTCTTGGCAGGGCCTATGCATTGGAGGCGGTGGTATATAACAGGACCGGAGCATAACTAAAGCCCGGCAGCGGACCGCCAGGGGTTGCTTGAGACCTTGCTTAAGCCCTTGGCTCAGCCAAGGGAATTTGGCAGAAGGGCCGCTGATTTCCCTACAGGATTTTCGTAATGACAGAACCGGTGGCGAACGAGGTTGGGCGCGATTTCATTCGTGACATCATCCAGGCCGACCTCGAGCAGGCCAAATACAAGGAGATCGTGACCCGGTTCCCGCCGGAGCCGAACGGTTATCTCCATATCGGCCACGCCAAGTCGATCGCGCTCAATTTCGGCATCGCCCAAGAGTTTCCGGGCCGTTGCCATCTGCGCTTCGACGACACCAATCCGGTCAAGGAAGAGCAGGAATATATCGATTCCATCCAGGCCGACGTGCGCTGGCTCGGCTTCGACTGGGGCAAGAACCTGTTCTTCGCTTCGGACTATTTCGACCGCCTCTACGAATGGGCGGAGCAGCTGATCCGCGACGGGCTCGCCTATGTCGATGACCAGACCCAGGAGCAGATTCGTCTCGCGCGCGGCACGCTGACCGAGCCCGGCAAGAACTCGCCGTTCCGCGATCGCACCGTGGATGAAAACCTCGACCTGTTCCGTCGCATGAAGGCGGGCGAATTCCCGAACGGCGCGCGCGTGCTGCGGGCCAAGATCGACATGGGTGCGGGCAACATCAATCTGCGCGACCCCGTGCTGTACCGCATCCTGCATGCGCACCATCCGCGCACCGGGACCAAGTGGAGCATCTATCCAAGCTACGACTATGCCCACGGCCAGTCGGATGCCATCGAAGGCATCACGCACTCGATCTGCACGCTGGAGTTCGAGGACCATCGGCCGCTCTACGACTGGTTCATCGAGAAGCTGCCGGTGCCCTCGAAGCCGCACCAGTACGAATTCGCGCGGCTGAACCTGACCTACACGCTGCTGTCCAAGCGTGTGCTGACCCAGCTCGTCCGCGAGGGCCATGTCGCGGGCTGGGACGACCCGCGCATGCCCACCATGGCGGGCATGCGCCGCCGCGGCGTGCCGCCGGCCGCGCTTCGCGAATTCGTCAAGCGCATCGGCGTTGCGAAAGCCAATAGCGTGGTCGACGTCGGCATGCTGGAATTCTGCATCCGCGAGGAATTGAACCGCACGTCGCAGCGGCGCATGGCGGTGCTTAAGCCGCTCAAGGTCGTGATCGAGAATTATCCCGAGGGGCAGACCGAGGAGCTCGAGGCGATCAACCATCCGGATGATCCCTCCGCCGGCACCCGCAAGATCACGTTCGGTCGTGAGCTCTATATCGAGCAGGACGACTTCATGGAGAACCCGCCGAAAAAGTTCTTCCGTCTGTCGCCGGGCAACGAAGTGCGGCTGCGCTACGCCTATTTCGTCAAGTGCACCGGCGTGATCAAGAACGATGCCGGCGAGGTGGTGGAGCTGCGCTGCACCTACGATCCCGCGACCAAGGGCGGCAACGCGCCCGATGGCCGCAAGGTCAAGGCCACCATGCACTGGCTGCCGGCGGCGACTTCCGTGCCCGCGGAAATCCGCATCTACAATCAGCTGTTTGCCAAACCGAGCCCGGACGCCTCGAACTTCGCCGCCGACCTCAATCCGCAGTCACTGGAAATTCTCGCTAATGCCCGCGTCGAGGCATCGGTCGCGGAAAGCAATTCGACCGAGCCGATGCAGTTCGAGCGCCAGGGCTATTTCGTGCGCGACAAGGACCCGACGTCCGACAGACCGGTATTTTCCAGGACTATCGGTCTGCGCGACACGTTCGCGAAGGAAGTTGCCAAAGGCTGAAAAGAGCTGCGAGACCACAATGAGCAACGAAGCCGACGCTATCGTTTCCGGCATCATCGCGAAATGGCGCGCCGGCTTCGCCACGCTCGATGCGGCCGCGCTCTCATCGCTCTATGCGAGGAATGCCTTCTTCTTCGGCTCCAACCCAAAGCTCTACCGGGGCAGGGCCGGCGTCGCAGACTATTTCAACGGCCTGCCGCGCTGGCGCAAGCCGAGCGCGGTGTTTTCCGAGGTGACGGCGGCGCAGGCAGGTCCTGATCTGATCAATATGGCCGCGACCATCTCGTTCGATCTCGCCGGCGAACGCCCCGATTTCTCGGTCAAGATGAGCTGGGTCATCATGCGCGAGGACGGCGAGTGGAAGATCGTCAATCACCATGCTTCGTCGCAGGCGCCGCTGATCTGACGAGCGGGCACACGGCTTCGTCATTCTCGTGAGAGAACGAACGTGCTCCCCGCGCGTTGGGGTGGGTCCAACAAGGAACCCACCATGCAGAACATCGCAGAGCATATGGAAGTGATCGGCGCCGACGGCGTCCACATCGGCACCGTCGACAAGGTCGAAGGCAATCGCATCAAGCTGACCAAGAAGGACAGCGGCGAGGGCAGCCACAAGGGCCATCATCACTTCATCGACAAGGGCCTCGTCGCCGATATCGAGGGCAACAAGGTCAGGCTGTCGGCCAAGGCGGATGTGGCCGTGACGATGGAAGAGGAAAAGTAGCGGCCGCGCCCCTTCGTTCCTGATCCGTACCGCTATCCGCCCACCTGCACGTTCCGGTAGCTTCTGGCTTCGTTGCGTATCATCGAGTGCAGGGAATGGCGGAGCCGGGCCGGCCGGTACGATCGCAGGGGATCGCGGGGACGTGGCCCGCGGGCCGCGCCGCGTCCGCGGGCGGCCTCGCGCCTGCAGGCCTCGACCTCTGGACATCGCTGGCCGAGACCCTCCGCGCCTGGCTGCGCGCCGAGGCGGGCGCCGGGCGGCTGTTGCCGTGGGTGCCCGTCGCGTTTGGCTGCGGCATCGCGCTTTATTTCTCTGCCGATCATGAGCCGGTGCTGTGGGTCGTTGCCACGACCGCCATCGCGCTCCTGCTTGGCGCGGCTCTGTTGCGGCGGAGCCGGCTGTTCGCCCCGGCCATCATGATCGCGGCGGTCGCGGCCGGCTTTGCCGTCGCAACCTGGAAGACGGCGCGCATCGCCCACCCGGTGCTGGCAAGGGCGCTCTATTCGGTGTCGTTGTCGGGCTTCGTCGAGGCTCGCGACATCCGCGAGCGTACCGATCGTTTCGTGCTGCGCGTCACGGCGATGGAGGCGCAGCGCAGCGACGTCAGGCTCGAGCGCGTGCGCCTGTCGGTCCGCAAGGGCACCGCGCCGGAGGTCGGTAGCTTCGTTCAGCTGAAGGCACGGCTGATGCCGCCACTCGCGCCGGTGCGGCCCGGCAGCTACGACTTTTCGCGTGACATGTTCTTCCAGGGCATCGGCGCCTCCGGCTTCGCGATGGGCGCCATCACGGTGGCGTCGCCGCCTGAGACCGGCGGCTTACGGCTGCGTTACGCGGCCTTCATGCAAGGCCTGCGCGATGCGATCGATGCCCGCATCCGGGCGACGCTCGACGGCGACAATCGGGCGATCGCGACCGCGCTGCTCACCGGGCGGCGCGATGCGATCACCACGCCCGTCAACGATGCGATGTTCATCTCCGGCCTCGGCCACGTGCTCTCGATCTCCGGTTATCACATGGCCGTCGTTGCCGGCGTCGTGTTCTTCGCGGTGCGCGCGCTGCTCGCTCTGATCCCCGGATTGGCGGCCGGCTTCGCCATCAAGAAATGGTCGGCCGCCGCCGCGCTGGTCGCCGCTGCGTTCTACCTGCTGCTGTCGGGCGCGGAGGTCGCCACGCAAAGGTCGTTCTTCATGACGGCGGTGGTGCTGATCGCGGTGATGGTCGATCGCCGCGCCATCACCTTCCGCACGCTTGCTGTGGCTGCGCTGATCGTGCTGGCGGTCGCGCCGGAAGCGCTGGTGCATCCGAGTTTTCAGATGTCGTTTGCGGCAACGCTCGGCTTGGTCGCACTGGTGCAGATCGGCATGCCCAATTTGTTTGCCTCGCCGGACAATTCGGCGACTGCGCGCATTGCGATGTGGGGTGGGCGCGAGATTGCGATGCTGTTCATGGCTTCGCTGATTGCGGGACTTGCGACGACGCCCTATGCCGCCTTTCATTTCCACCGTGTCACGCCGTTCGGCGTGCTCGCCAATCTCGGCGCGATGCCGGTGGTCTCTGCGCTGGTGATGCCGGCGGGGCTGTTGGGGCTGCTTGCTGCGCCGTTCGGGCTGGACAGCGTGTTCTGGTGGCTGATGGGGATTGGCATCGAGTGGATGGTCGCGGTCTCGCGCTGGGTCGCGGCCTTGCCGGGCGCGGTGGGCCGCATCCCGGCGTTCGGGATCGCGCCGCTGATCGCGGCGAGCCTGGGAATCATTGTGCTCGGCTTGTTGCGCACGCCGCTGCGCTGGTCCGGCGCCCTGGTGCTGCTGGCAGCGATCCTCTGGGGACTGTCGGCGCGGCAGCCCGACATCCTGATTGCCGGGGATGGCGCCAGCGTCGCGGTGCGGGGCAGGGACGGATATCTGCACCTGATCAGGACGAACAAGGACAGCTTTCTGCTCAAGGAATGGCTCGCTGCCGACGCCGATCCGCGCGATGCGGGCAGAGCCTCGCTTGCCGATGGCGTGTCCTGCGACGAATCCGGCTGCGTGACGCCACTGGCCGACGGGAGGCTGGTCGCGCTGGCACTGCGCGTCGACGCTCTCGCGGACGATTGCAGTCGGGCCGCGCTGGTGGTGACGACTCGTCCCGCACCGCCTGATTGCGCGGCGATGGTGGTCGATCGGCAGCGGCTCGCCAGCCAGAGCGCGCTGGCGCTGACGCAGCGTGGTGACGGTTTTGTGGTTCAGGCAGTGAGGGCGAGAGGCACGAGCCGCCCCTGGTTGCCGGCCGGCGCCGGCGAGGGTGATTTCGACGGCAGCCTCGCGCCAAAGTCGACCGCGCCTCGCATCAAGGACGCAACGCCGGCGGACACCGACCTGCAAGCCGTCGATTGATCTGATGGTGCGGAGCAACGCAGTGGTTCGGTGCGTCCGTTCGGATTAGCGGGGTGCAAACCACACCATCTCGCCGGCCACGGCCGGCGATGGCGATTTAATCCTGACCTCCGACTTCGTAGCCGGAGGGCGGCTCTGTCAGCCGATCGGCAGGTGCGTGACGGTCGGCTGCCTGTCGGCGGTGATCTGCGCCTTGTGCTCGCGCTCGGTGACCGACTGAGTCACCGGCAGTTGCAGCACCGTCGCGCGCTGGCCTTCGACGAGCTGCGTCACCAGCACGTATTTGCCGTCGGGGAATTCGATCGCATCATGATGGCGGTCGGGAACGTGCGGATCGATCTTGCCGAACTTGCCCACGCGGGAATTGATGGTGCGCGTCCAGATCCAGCGATTGTCGTAGCGGACGTCGTCGGCGAAGGCGAGCTCCGTCCCCGGCAGCAGGCAGACGGCAACAGACGGATCGGCTGCAGAGGCGAAGCCGCGCGTCGAGGTGCCGCGGAAGCTTGTCGTGACGATCGTCTCGCCGACTTCGGCGGGGCGCGACGCGACGGCATGTAGGCTGTAGTCACACATCGGGTGCTCCTCATGCTGGGATAGCAACCCGCGTCTCTTATCGAGGCGCAGGCCTCTATCAGAGTGGAAGCACGAACGCTCTGCTTGGTTGTGGGCAAATCTGCGGCTGGCTTCCGCAAGCCGCGATCACATTATCTTTCCCGAATTCAATAGGAACAAAGCTCGCCGCGATGCATTCGGGAGGCGCGTACGCGAACATTGCCAACTTGGCTGCAACGGCCGAACTTGACCGCTGGTCGCTGTTTCCTCGAACAACCGAGCCGCGAAGCGGTGCTGCTTGAAGCGGTGCTGCTTGAAGCGGTGCTGCTTCGTCGGCGTGGCGAGGAGCCAGCGTTGGAGGAGGGGCCGGATAGTCTGTGCAGAACCAGAAAGGCTATCCAGCCGGAGCGGACGATGATCCGCTCCAATCTCTGACCGGCGATGCCGATCGGAAGCGCGCGAGGCGCCAAGCACCTCCGGCATGAAGTGCTTCCGATATGAAGTACTGCCGATAGAAAGACTCCCGGTATCAGTACTTCCGGTAAAGCCCGATCAGCTTGCCCTGAATCTTCACCCGGTTGGGCGGCAGGATGCGGACCTCATAGGCCGCGTTGGCGGGCTCGAGCGCGATCGAGGCGCCGCGACGGCGGAAGCGCTTCAGCGTCGCTTCCTCGTCGTCGATCAGCGCCACCACGATGTCGCCGGTATCGGCGCTCTCGTTGCGCTGGATCAGGGCCATGTCGCCGTCGAGAATGCCGGCTTCGACCATCGAGTCGCCGCGCACTTCCAGCGCGTAATGCTCGCCCGAGCCGAGCATGTCAGGCGGTACGCTGATAGTATGGCTGCGGGTCTGCAACGCCTCGATCGGCGTGCCGGCCGCGATGCGGCCCATCACCGGCACCGCGACGGGACGTTCGCCCTCGTCAGCGGGCAGGCTCGCGCTCGCACGCACCTTGCCGAGATTGCCCTCGATGACGCTCGGCGTGAAGCCGCGGCGGCTGCCAGCGGCTGCCTGGAGCTCCGGCAGCTTGATGACTTCAATCGCACGGGCGCGGTTGGGCAGGCGTCGGATGAAGCCACGCTCCTCGAGCGCCGTGATCAGGCGATGGATGCCCGACTTCGAGCGCAGATCGAGCGCATCCTTCATCTCGTCGAAGGAGGGCGGCACGCCGCTTTCCTTCAGACGTTCACTGATGAACCGCAGAAGCTCGTATTGTTTGCGCGTTAACATCTCGACCAAAGTCCCCCGGTTGATGTCGTCCGATTCCGAGACGCTGAATTCGGCCATAAGCCGCTGCATGCTCGAAACAAATCATGAACAGACACTATATGTTCGATACATGTTCCGCAACTGCTTAATTTACCGTGAACAGAGCAAAGTGCGCGGAACGCGCGTTGCGGGGGCGCTCAGACGGGGAGCCGCAACACTTCGCAAGCCGTGCCTGCTTCGGCCTTCGGCGCGAATGGTGCGCGGACGAGAAGTACCTGTGCTGCAGCGAGATTCGCAAGCAGCGAAGAGTCCTGATGATTGACGGGAACAACGACGCGTGTGCCATCGTCACGCTCCTCAAGATGCGCGCGCAGATAGTCCTCGCGCTGGTCGTTGGCGCCGACGTCGCGGCCGAGCACGGCGCGTTCACGGCGATGGTGAATCACTGAACGGCCCGACAGGGCGCGAATCAGCGGCACCATGAACAGGAAAGCGCACACGTAGGACGATACGGGATTGCCCGGCAGGCCGATCACACCCATTGCGCCGAGTCGCCCGTGCATCATTGGCTTGCCTGGCCGCATCGCGATCTTCCAGAACGCCATCGCGATGCCTTCGTCCCGCAGTGCCTGCTGGACCAGATCGTGGTCGCCGACCGATGCGCCGCCGGTCGTGATCAGGACGTCGGCGCCGCTCTCGCGGGCGCGGCGGATGCCGGCGGTGGTCGCCTCCAGCGTGTCGGCGGCAATACCGAGGTCGATGGTCTCGGCGCCCTCGCTGCGGGCGAGCGCGTGCAGGGCGTAGCCGTTGGAATAGACGATCTGGCCGTGGCCGGGCGTGGTGCCCGGCATCACCAGCTCGTCGCCGGTGGCGAGAATCGCGACTTTCGGACGCCTGACAACGGCAAGGTGCGGATGATTCATCCCGGCGGCGAGCGCGAGGTCTCGCTCGGTCAAACGGCTTCCCTTGCGCAGGAGCACGTCGCCCTCGCGGAAATCGACGCCGGCGGGGCGGATGTGCCGGCCGGCGATTGCGGCTTCCTTGATCGTGATCCGCTTGCCGGCGGCGACCGTGTCCTCCTGGATCACGACGGCGTCCGCGCCAAAGGGAACGACGCCGCCGGTGAAGATCCGCACGGCCTCGCCGGCTCCGACCGTTCCCTCGAACGGTCGGCCCGCTGCGACTTCGCCGATGACGGTGAGCTCCGAATCGATCGTCGCGGCGTCGGCCGCGCGCACCGCGTAGCCGTCCATCGCCGACATCGCTTGCGGCGGCTGCGTGCGCCGCGCCACGACGTCACGCGCGAGCACGCGATGGTAGGCCTCGTCGAGGGAAATCATTTCTTCCGGCAGCGGCTCTGCACCCGCCAGCACCGCGGCAAGCGCGTCAGAAACCGGCATCAAGGCCACGGCGAAAACTCCTGCTCGGCACGTTCGGGCGAATGTTCCGCACGTCTTCTAGCCGAGCGCAGGCGCAGAGGCAAAAGCGGCTGAGCAGGCACAGTCATCCCGCCCCTTCACATTGTTCCGGAAGGCAGGATCAAGCGCGTCGCGGCATGATCCGAAGGAGGTCACAGATCGGCAGGAGAGTGGTCATGGAAGCGACGAAAATCATGGCAAGGCGAGAACGCGCCATGGCCTGAATCGATCAGCTCCCTGCCTGCCCGGGAGTTACGTCGGGCGCCTTGGATCCCTGATCCTTGTCGGGCAGCGGGTCGGCTTGGGATTTCAGGTCGGCGGCCTTGCTCACAAGCTTGGCGGAAAGGTCCGAATCTGAAGTTGTCCTCGCGAATTCAAGAAGAAGAGAGGCCTGCTTGGTGAGGTAGGTTTTGCCCAGCACGATGATGCATCCGTCCGTAGAAGTCCCAACGGACTCTAAGAGTCCGGAAGGCGGTATTCCGTTCCCGGAACTCTGTATAAAAATGTACAAAGTGATCCGGTTCCTCAATTTTTCAAAATTGGTCCGTCGGGCCGTGCCGTCGTGGGTTTCGCGACAACGGACCGTCGTCAAATGCCCAATGCCTTCAATGCGTTCCCGACGTCACGCGGCGAGGTCACATGCACCGCCGTCAAGCCGCGCGCGCGCGCTCCCTCGATGTTTTCGGCAAGATCGTCGAAGAACACGATGCGCCCGGCGGGCACGCCGATCGCCGCAACGACGTGGTCGAAGGCCTCCGCATCCGGTTTGCGCAGGCCGATGCTGGACGACAAATACAGCTCGCGGAAATGGCCGAGGAGGTCGGCATATTCCCTCGAGAAATGGTCCACGTGCGGCCGGTTGGTGTTGGAGAAAGCATAGAGCGGCATCTGTTTCGCTGCGCGCGGCAGCAGCTCGGCGATGTCAGGCATTTCGCCGGCGAAAATCGCGTTCCAGCCTTCCAGGAACTGCGCATCCGAAATGCCGATTCCGAGCGAGGCTCGCAATGAGGCGAAATAGTCCTCATCGCTGATCTTCCCCATCTCGTGCAACCGATAGGCTTCGCTGTCCCGCACATAGCGCGCGACGATGGCTTCGGGCTTGCAGCCGGCATGTCCCGCCCAGCAGGCGATCGCCTTGGAGAAATCGATATCGAGCACGACGCGGCCGAGATCGAACAGGAGCGCATCCGCGCTGCCGGGAGAGAGCGATGTCACCTGCGTCCTTTCACTCAGTATCGATACGGCTCGTGGTCGAACAGCGGAAACGCGCTGAACACACTCGGCGCGTTGGTTGCGGTCGCCTGGTGCAGGCAGGATTTGTTGACCTCGGCGAACGAGGTCGCACCCAAGAGGCCGAGGCAGCGCAGCACTTCGTCCTCGAGCAGTTCCAGCATGCGCGCCACGCCGGCTTCGCCGGCCGCCGCCAGCGCCCAGCATTGCAGCCGGCCGATGCCGACGAGGTCGGCGCCCGCCGCGATCGCCTTGACGATGTCGGTGCCGCGACAGACACCGCCATCGACCATGATCTTGGCGCGGCCGTTCACGGCGTCGACGATCTCGGGCAGCACGTGCATGGCGCCGCGACCGTGATCGAGCTGACGGCCGCCATGGTTGGAGACGTAGATCCATTCGACGCCGTGATCGATCGCGATCAGCGCGTCCTCTGGCGTCGCGATGCCCTTGAGGATCAGCGGGATCTTGAACTTGTCCTTGATCATCTTCACCGTCCGCCACTCCAGACCCTTCTGGTAATCGCCCCCGGTGGCGCGCAAGCGGCTCTCGCGAACGTAGCGCTTGGCGATGTCACGTTCGCGGCGGCTGTAGTGGGCGGTGTCGACGGTCAGGCAGAAGGCGGCGTAGGCGTTCTTCTCGGCCCGGCTGACGACGTCGGCGACGAAGGCGTCATCGCCGCGCACATAGAGCTGGTAGAGCCGCAGCGCGTCGGACGCAGCTTCGGCGGTCTTTTCTAGGCCGGGCTCGGACACCGAACTGAGCATGTGCGCCGCACCGAAAGTGCCGCAGGCGCGTGCCACGCTCGCCGCACCATCCGGATCGAAGATCTCGAGCGCGCCGACCGGGGCGAGGACCACGGGCAGGCGCATCTTGCGGCCGAACTGTTCGACCGAACCTGTAACCTTGCGAACATCGCGCAGCACGCGCGGGCGGAAAGCGATCTCGTCCAGCGCCATGCGGTTGCGACGCATCGTGGTCTCGGTCTCGGCCGCGCCGACGATATAGTCCCATGCATTCTGGTTGAGGTTGGCGCGGGCTTTCCGGATGAATTCATGCAGATTCTGGAACGGCTCGGTGCTAGCGCCGAGCTCGACGTTCCTTTCCGGTTGGATGCGGGGTGCTTCGTTCATTGTTATCCTCCCGAGAATTTGAAGCCTTCCCTGATCGCCTAACCCGTCCGGGGCGCCAAAACCATCCTAAAATGGCATGGCTGCGAGGCGCGGGCCGGCCGGCCGACCCCCGCGGCGCACGAACCGGTCCTGCAACGTTGCCGAAAGTTTGGGTCCGGACCAACCGATTTTTACGGTGTACCCGCCGGCGTGGCATCCCGGCCTTGAAGAAACCAGAATGGTATTGTGAGAAGCAGGCTGGATCGCCATTTGCATGGCGGCTCCCAGCCCCACCGAACCGCGAAGCAAAAAGGCCAGCCTATCCATGCGGAAAACCCTGCTGTTTCCACTGGGCGCGCTCACCGGAGCGTGTCTGACCCTTTTGGTAGCCAGTCCGCACGGCGGCGTATGGGCGGCACGGGCGGCAGCGAGCGCGGATGACGCCTATTCCAAGCTCAATCTGTTCGGCGAAGTGTTCGAGCGGGTGAAGGCGAGCTATGTCGAGAAGCCTGACAATGCCAAGCTGATCGAAGGCGCGATCACCGGCATGGTGACCTCGCTCGATCCGCACTCGCGCTACATGAACGACAAGGCCTGGACCGAGATGCAGGAGACCACCTCCGGCGAGTTCGGCGGGCTCGGCATCGAGGTCACGATGGAGGAGGGGCTGGTCAAGGTCGTCTCGCCGATCGACGACACGCCGGCATCCAAGGCCGGCATCATGTCGGGCGACCTCATCAGCAAGATCGACGGCGATGCCGTGCAGGGCATGACGCTCGAGCAGGCCGTCAACAAGATGAAGGGGCCGGTCGAGACCCAGACCAAGCTCACGATCGTGCGCAAGGGCGCCGACGCCCCGCTCGACGTCGCGATCAAGCGCGAGATCATCCATGTGCGTCCCGTGCGCTTCCACGTCGAGAACGGGGATATCGGCTATATCCGCGTCACCTCGTTCAACGAGCAGACCACCGATGGCCTGAAGAAGGCGATCGCATCGATCACCAAGGAGGTTCCGCCGGAGAAGCTGGTAGGCTACGTGATGGACCTGCGCAACAATCCGGGCGGATTGCTCGACCAGGCCGTGTCGGTGTCGAGCGCGTTCCTGCAGCGTGGCGAGGTCGTCTCGACCCGCGGCCGCAATCCGGAAGAGACCCAGCGCTTTACCGCCCATGGTGGCGACCTCACCAAGGGCAAGCCGCTGGTGGTTCTCGTCAACGGCGGCTCCGCCTCAGCCTCGGAAATCGTGGCCGGCGCGCTGCATGACCACAAGCGCGCGACGCTGATCGGCACGCGCTCGTTCGGCAAGGGCTCGGTGCAGACCATCATTCCGCTCGGCACCGGCAACGGCGCGCTGGCGCTGACCACGGCGCGCTACTACACGCCCTCGGGCCGCTCGATCCAGGCCCAGGGCATCGCGCCCGACATCGAGATCCTCCAAGACGTGCCGCCCGAGCTGAAGGGCCGGATGGACACCATGGCGGAGTCCCAGATGCGCGGTCATCTCCAGGCAGCCGACGGCACCGAGCAGACCGGGTCGCAGTCCTATGTCCCACCGGAAGCGAAAGACGACAAGGCCCTGCATACGGCCTACGACTTCCTGCACGGCCAAACCGCGAATGCGGTCGCCGCCAAGCCGGCGTCGAAGGCTGCGGTGCCGAACTAGGCGCTCGCGACGGTAAGGTGTTGATCGCCCGGGAGCGGATAGCCGTTCCCGGGCGAACTTGTTTCGGGACGCTGTGTCAGCTCGGGTTCATGGCCGCGAAGGTGGCCTCGTAGCAGCCATCGCGCTCGGCCCAGCGGCGGGCGCGGTCGCGCTCGACCAGACCTCGCCGCTGGACCCGCAACTCCAGCAATTGCATGACCTCCGCGACACCCTGCGTCGTGTGTATCGAGGAGAGCTTCTGGGAATGCCGCTGCGCCGACCACGAGGTCCGAACTAGCTTGCCTCGCGGCGCCGGCCTTCCTCGCCATTACGCCGGGCGAGACGGCTGCGATGAGCTGCGAACAGCTCCAGCACCTTGTCGGCGGGCTTTGCGGCGCTGAACAGATAACCCTGCATCTCGGAGCAGCCGAGCGCGCGCAGCAACCGCTGCTGCTCCTCGGTCTCGACGCCCTCGGCCGTGGTGGTCATGCGACGGGCGGCCGCGAGATTGACGAGCGCCTGCACGATGCTGGCGGAGCCGTCGGGGCCGGCGATGTCGTTGACGAAGCAGCGGTCGATCTTGATCTTGTCGAACGGGAAGCGGTGCAGATAGCTTAGCGAGGAGTAGCCGGTGCCGAAATCGTCCAGCGCGATGCGGACGCCGATGGCGCGGAGTTGATGCAGGATCGCAAGCGCCGTGTCGTCGTCGCGGATCAGCACCGCCTCGGTGATTTCGAGCTCGAGCCGGCTCGCCGACAAATTGGAGGCGGCAAGCGCCGCCATGATCTTCAGCGCCAGCGTGCCGCTCTTGAATTGCACCGGCGAGACGTTGACGGCGAGGCGGATGTCGTCGGGCCAGTTCGCCGCGTCCCGGCAGGCGGTCGCCAGCACCCATTCGCCGATCTCGTTGATCAGGCCGGTGTCCTCGGCGATCGGAATGAACTCGGCCGGCGAGACCATGCCGCGCTCGGGATGGCGCCAGCGCACCAGCGCCTCGCAGCCGGTGATGCGGTCGTCCTTCAGGCTGAGGCAGGGCTGGTAATACACCTCGAGGCCGCCTTCGCGTCCGCCTTGGGCGATGGCGTGGCGCAGGGCGATCTCGAGCTGCCGCCGCTCGTGGATCTTGGCGTCCATCTCCGGCTCGAAAAAACGGTAGGTGCGGCGCCCGGCGGCTTTGGCGGCGTACATCGCCATATCCGCGTTCTTCAGGATCTGGTCCAGCGCCGTTCCATGTTGCGGCGCCAGCGCGATGCCGATGCTGGCGTCGGTGGCAAGATGATGTCCCATGCAGTCGAACGGCGCGCGGATGGCCTCAAACACCCGCGCGACGAGTTCGTTGACCTGATCCAGCGATGTCACCGCGCTCTGGACGATGGCAAATTCGTCGCCGCCGAGGCGCGCCACGAAGTCCGTCGGCCCCGCACAGCGGTGGAGGCTCTGCGCGACCGACTTCAGGAGCTCGTCGCCGACGAGATGCCCGAGCGCGTCGTTGACGCCCTTGAACTCGTCGATGTCGATGTAGTGCACCGCGAGTTGTTCGCCGCCGGCGACGAGATCGAGTTCCTGACGCAGATGCTCGTGGAACATGGTGCGGTTGGGCAGGTCGGTCAGTGCGTCGTAATGAGCGAGATGGGTGATGCGCTCCTCGATACGCCGGCGCTCCGTGATGTCCTCATGCGTCGCCACCCAGCCGCCATCCGTGAGCGGTTCGTTCACGATCTGGATCGAGCGACCGTCGGAGGTCTCGACCACCATGGAATTGCGCACGTGGACGTCGCGCAGGACCCGTGCGACATACTGGTCCGCATCGCCGGTGAACGAGCCGGTGGCTTTGCGGTGTGCAATGATGTCGTGAAAGCTGCAGCCGGGTCTCACGATTTCGGCCGACAGCCCGTACATCTCGATGTAGCGCTGATTGCAGATCACGAGCTGCTGCGAGGCGTCGAACAGCAGCAGGCCCTGGGTCATGTTGTTGACGGCGCGGTCGAGACGCTGCTTTTCCAGCGTCAGCCGTTCCCGCGAAAGACGATGCTGCTCCAGGAGCTTGCGAACGATCGCGATCAACACGCCCGCGATGGCGAGCGCGGAAGAGGCCGCGACCGAGATCAGGATGCCGATCTGCTCGCGCCAGTCCGTCAGGGCCGTCGCGCGCGTCGTGGTGGCCATCATCAGGATCGGGAAGTGAGGCAGGGCATGTGAGGAAATCAGCCGGTCCTCGCCGTCAACGGGGCTCATGAAGCGGCCGGTAAAATGGTCGAGCCCGAAAACCCTTTGATGCGCGAACGGACCGTTCTTGAAATTCCGTCCCATCAATTCACTGGAATGGGGATAACGGGCGAGCATCGTGCCGTCCCGGTGCAGCATCGAGATCGTCGTGCTTTCGCCGAGCACGGCTGACTCGAAGAATTTTTCGAAGTTTGCCGGCTCGATGCCGCGTCCGACCACGCCCATGAATTCGCCGTTCGGTCCGACGACCTTGCG
The DNA here is from genome assembly GCF_055807635.1 of Bradyrhizobium sp. Kon56. Taxonomy (NCBI): domain Bacteria; kingdom Pseudomonadati; phylum Pseudomonadota; class Alphaproteobacteria; order Hyphomicrobiales; family Nitrobacteraceae; genus Bradyrhizobium; species Bradyrhizobium sp. Kon56. The sequence goes on from NZ_JBVVOU010000016.1 coordinate 72,513, forward strand.
CACGATCAGGATGGTCCATGCGCCGGAGATGCGACTGTAGAGTGGCTCGATCAGGACGTCGGGAGCGTTGGGATCGTACCGGAAGGTCTGGAAATAGGCGCGATCGGCGACGTTCACGTTCGGGGCCGGCCATGCCGCCGACGAATTGATCAAATCGCCTTCGGCATCGATGATATTGACGCCGCCCATGTAGGGCAGTGCCTCGATCTTCGAACGCAGCATCCGGTGGAGGTCCTGGCCGGCGAGGCGCTTGCGATAGTCCGCCGCACTGGTGATGCCGCTTGCGCGGACGTAGTCGACGAAATCCTTCTGGATGACCGCGAAATCCTGCAATTGCTGGTCGAAATGATGGGCCAGCATCAGCACGGTGTTTTCCAGCTCGCGCCCGGAGCTGCGCAGCGCACGTTCGCGGAAATTCTGCGCCATCAGCGTCGCGCCGACGGCGATCGCAGCGATCAACAGCGTGCCGCCCACCACCAGCCAGCGGATCGGTCCGCTGCGCACGAAGGCCTGGTCAAAAAGGCGACTGCTGAATCCCGTCATCATGATCAATCGTTGTCGTGCACACGCCAGGGTCAATCGTGCCCCCGGAAACATCCGTTGGTTTACGGGAACGGAGTGGAGGCGAAGTTAGCAAGCTGGGTTAATGGGCCGTGAAGGGACTCTCGCAAAAGCAATCAATATGCGATCGAGTATGGGCTGATTGCGCTCGCGATCGTCGCCGTGGTGGACGGCCTGGGCAGCAAGCTCAATTCAAAATTCGGGTCGATCAGCGCGTCGTTGAAGTAGCAGCCGCAATCAGACGCGGTAATGGCCGGACTTGCCGCCGAGCTTCTCGACCAGATGGATGCCTTCGATGCGCACGCCGCGCTCCACCGCCTTGATCATGTCGTAGATGGTGAGGCAGGCGACCGAGACCGCGGTGAGCGCTTCCATCTCGACGCCGGTCGGGCCCGTGACCTTCACGCTGGCGCGGACGAGGCAGCCTGGCAGCGTTGCGTCTGGCTCGATCTCGACCGTCACCTTCGACAGCGCGAGCGGATGGCAGAGCGGGATCAGCTCCGCGGTGCGCTTGGCGGCCATGATGCCGGCGATGCGGGCGGTGCCGAGCACGTCGCCCTTCTTGGCGTTGCCGGACACGATCAGGTCAAGCGTCGCCCTGGTCATGACGACGCGTCCTTCCGCGACCGCGAGCCGCTCGCTGGCGGGCTTGTCCGACACGTCAACCATCCGCGCCTCGCCGGAGGCGCCGATATGGGTGAGGGCAGGGCCGGTCTTGGTGTTGGACTGGGTCTTGGACTCGGACTTGGCTGGTTTCGTCGCGGTCGGCTTGCGGGCCATGTCAGCGCGTGCCCGTCGCGCGCGCCGTCGTCTCGCGCGCCAGCAATGTGCGCGTCGCAGCGGTAACATCGGCTTGCCGCATCAGGCTCTCGCCGACCAGGAAGGTCGACATGCCGACGCGCTCGAGCCGGGCGAGATCGGCGGGCGTGAAGATGCCGCTCTCGCCGACCATCAGCCGGTCGCCGGGGATCAGCGGCGCCAATGTTTCGCTGGTCGCAAGCGTGGTTTCGAAGGTGCGCAAATTGCGATTGTTGACGCCGATCATCGGCGAACGCAGCTTCAGCGCGCGGTCAAGCTCGGCGCGGTCGTGGATCTCGATCAGCACGTCCATGCCGTGGGCGATGGCGGCATCCTCGAGCTCCTTGGCCGCGGCATCATCGAGCGCCGCCATGATGATCAGGATGCAGTCGGCGCCGTGCGCGCGGGCCTCCGCCACCTGATAGATGTCGAACATGAAATCCTTGCGCAGCACCGGCAGTGACGTTGCCGCGCGGGCCGCCACCATGAAGTCGAGATGGCCCTGGAACGAGGGCGTGTCCGTCAGCACGGACAGGCAGGCAGCGCCGCCGGCCTCATAGGCCCTGGCCAACAGCGGCGGATCGAAATCGGCGCGGATCAGGCCCTTTGACGGCGACGCCTTCTTGACCTCCGCGATCAGCGCGTAGTCGCCATTGGCGTGCTTGGCCTTGATCGCGCGCAGGAAGCCGCGCGGTGCTGCTTGCGCCTTGGCCTTCGCCTCTACCGCCGACAGCGGCTGCGCGCGCTTGGCCGCAGCGATTTCTTCGCGCTTGTAGGCTTCGATCTTGGTCAAGATGTCCGACATGTCAGGCTCAGCCGTTCGAGACCGCGATCAAATGTTTCAGCCGCGCGCGCGCCGCGCCGCTGTCGAGTGATTTTGCGCCGATCACGACACCTTCCTTGAGATCCCCGGCACGCCCCGCCACGACCAATGCGGCAGCGGCGTTGATCAGCGCGACGTCACGGTAGGGGCTCGGTTTGCCGTCGAGCACGCCCTGCAAGGCGATAGCGTTGGCGTCGGCGTCGCCGCCTTTGAGTGCACCGGCCTCGCAGCGCGGCAGGCCCGCGTCCTCCGGCGTCACCTCGAAATTCCGGATCTCGCCATTGTGGAGCGCGGAGACGAAGGTCGGGCCGGTGAGGGTGATTTCGTCGAGGCCGTCTGAACCGTGCACGACCCAGGCGGATTCAGAGCCGAGGTTCTTGAGCACTTGCGCCAGCGGCTGCACCCATTGCCGGGAGAACACGCCGACCATCTGCCGCTTCACACCGGCCGGATTGGACAACGGACCGAGCAGGTTGAAGATCGTGCGTGTCGCAAGCTCCACCCGTGTCGGGCCGACGTTCTTCATGGCGGGATGATGGGCGGGCGCGAACATGAAGCCGATGCCGCATTCGCGTATGCAGCGGCCGACCTGCTCCGGCCTCAGATCGATCTTCACCCCGAGCGAAGCCAGCACGTCGGCAGCGCCCGAACGCGACGATAGCGCGCGGTTGCCGTGCTTGGCCACCGGCAGACCGGCGCCCGAAACGATGAAGGAGGCACAGGTCGAGACATTGACCGAGCCGGAGCCGTCGCCGCCGGTGCCGACAATGTCGACGGCGTCCGCGGGCGCATCGACCGTGAGCATCTTGGAGCGCATGGCCGAGACCGCGCCGGTGATCTCGTCCACGGTCTCGCCGCGTACCCGCAACGCCATCAGCAGGCCGCCCATTTGCGAGGGCGTAGCCTCGCCGGACATCACGGCGTCGAAGGCGGAAGCCGCTTCGTCACGCGACAGGCTGGCGCCGGTCGCCACTTTTCCAATGATCGATTTCAGGTCGTCCATCGCGTGCTTTCAACTCACTGGTTCGCGCCGGTCACCTGCGCGAAGGCGGCCTGATTAATCGTGGTCCCGATGTCGGTTTCAAGCTTGTTGACGTAGGACGCGACCTGCTCCTCGGTCTGCGCGCGGTCGAGACTGTCCTTCAGCTTCTTGACCGCATCGGAAGCGGCATCGACGGTGGGATCGATGATCTCGGTAACGCGGAACACGATCACCTCGGTGCCGCCGGTCACTGCCGTCTGCCCGACGCCGTCCTTGGCGACGCGGAAGGCGGCCGACACGATGGCCGCGGGCACGCTGGCGGGCGAGTCGTCCCGCTTGAAGCCGGTGGCGGTCTCGACCTTGGCGCCGATCGCGGCTGCTTCGTCGGCGAGCTTGCCGCCAGATTCGAGCTTCTGCACCATCTCGGTCGCCTTGGCCTTCAGCTTGGTCGCGATCTGGTCCTGGCGCCAGCGCACCTCGACCTGGTCGCGAACCTCGTCGAGATTGCGGTCGCGCGAGGGCGTGATGGCAAGCACGTCGTACCAGACATAGCCGCCCTTGAACGAGATCGAGTCATTGTCGACGCCGACATCGGTGTTAAAGGCCTGCGACACCACGTCGAGGCCCTGCGGAATGCCGGAGACCGGCTGGCCGCTCGGCGCTCGGCCGGAACGGTCGACGGCGTCGATGGTCAAGGCGGTGAGGCCGAGCTTCTGCGCCGCGTCGATCACGCTGGCACCGCCGCCGCGCTCGTCTTCCATCTTGTCGCGGAGATCGGCGACCTTGACGCGCGCACGCTCGGTGGCGATCTCGCGCTTGATGTCGGCGGCAACGCTCGCGTAGTTCGCCTCAGTGCCCGGCTCGATCTTTTCGACCTTGACGATCGACGTGCCGAGACGGCCCTGGATCGGCTGGCTGATTTCACCGGCGGGAAGCGCGAAGACAGCGTCTCCAACGGCGGGATCGAGCGAGGATTTGGTCACGAGCCCGAGATCGACGTCAGACGCGCTCAGTCCGCGCTCCTTGCCGAGGTCCTCGAACGACGTCCCGCTGGTGAGCCGCTCGCGTGCGGCCTGTGCCTCGGCGGCGTTGGGGAATACGATCTGCTGGATCTGGCGCTTCTCCGGCGTGCCGAGCCGGTCCTTGCGCTGGTCGAATGCTTTCTTGGCGTCCTCGTCCGACACCTCGCTCCACTTGCCGATCTCCTCCGGCGAGACCACGACGAACGCGATCTTGCGATATTCGGGCGCGCGGAACTGGACCTTGTGATCCTCGAAATAGGCGGCGAGCGCCTCCGGCGATGGCGCGTCGATGGTGCCTGCCTGGGCTGCGTCGAGCCTGACGAATTCAATGGCGCGCTGCTCGTTCTGGAAGCGCGTCAGCACGTCGAGCATCGCCTTCGGCGGCTCGAGGCCGGCACCGATCGTGCCGGTGATCTGCCGACGCAGTGAGACCTTGCGCTGCTCCGAAACGTAGCGCTGCTCGGTATAGCCGAAATTGCGGATCACGGACTGAAAGCGGTTCGAATCGAAGTTGCCGCCGACGCCCTTGAAGTTCGGGTCGTTCATGATGAGCTGGCGGATCTGGTCGTCGGACTGGCCGAGCCCGAGCCGGCGCGCCTCTTCGTCGAGGGCGGCTTCCGCGATCGTCTGCTGGAGCACCTGACGGTCGAGGCCGAAGGCGCGCGCCTGCTCAGGCGACAGCGGCCGGCCGAACTGGCGGCTGATCTGCTGGAGGCGATCAGTGTAAATCTGGCGGAACTCGTTCAACGAAATCTCGGTGCCGCCGACCTTGGCCACGGTGGATTGCCCAAAACCCTTGAAGATGTCGGCAATGCCCCAAACGCCGAAACTGATGATCAGCACGCCCATCACAATGGCCATAATGGTCTTGCCGAGCCAGTTTGATGAGGCCTTGCGCATTCCTCGAAGCATTTGGTCCAACTTGTTTGGCAGGAGGGGAACGGGAGCGCGTCTTAATGCAGATTCCGCAAAAGCGCGTCACCAAATTGATCAATCATCATAAAGTGGTGGCTTTCCCCCCGCAACCTCGGGTCTAGCGGGCTTTCGATCCCTGCGGTTAAAAGCCCCTGGTCTCTGGAACTGCCACGGGACCTCTGCTAGCGCATGAACAAACCAAATTTTGCTGGAATTTGACATGACCGATGCCATCCGCCCCCTGATCGCCGGCAACTGGAAAATGAACGGCCTCAAGGCCTCGACTGCCGAATTCGACGCCATGCTCAATGGCGCGGCAGAGGTGGCCGGCAAAGCCGAGCTGCTGGTTTGCCCGCCGGCGACCCTGATCGCTGCCTTTGCCGAGAAGGCACGCGGCAAGAAGGTCGCGGTGGGGGCCCAGGATTGCCACCCCAAAGCCTCGGGCGCCCATACCGGCGACATCGCCGCCGAAATGCTAGCGGATTCGGGTGCGACCGCCGTCATCGTCGGCCATTCCGAGCGCCGCGCCGACCATGGCGAGGGCGATGCCCTGATCCGGCAGAAGGCTGAGGCCGCCTGGCGCGCCGGGGTGACGGCGATCGTCTGTATCGGAGAGACGCAGGGCCAGCGCGATGCGGGCCAGACCCTGGATATCCTGCGCGGCCAGCTCACCGGCTCGCTGCCGGATGGCTCGACCTCCGCCAATCTGGTCGTGGCCTATGAGCCGGTCTGGGCGATCGGCACCGGCCTGACCCCGACGTCTCGGGATGTCGAGCAGATTCATGGCTTTATCCGGGAATTCCTGACCTCCAGGTTCAAGGCCGACGCCGCCGGGATGCGCATTCTCTATGGCGGCTCGGTCAAGCCCTCGAACGCGGCCGAGCTGATGGCCGTGAAGAACGTCAATGGCGCGCTGGTCGGCGGGGCCAGTCTGAAGGCGGCCGATTTCCTTGCGATTGCGCAGGGCTGCCCTAATTAGGCAGGGCCGTCCCTGGCTGGTTCAAACCACTGGTCCGGGGCTGATCGGGGGTGGCAATGCCCCGTCCGATCGTGTAACACCGCGCAACTTCAGGAAAACCCCGCGAAGCACGATTGGCCGCCGTCTCGGCGCTGTCGGCTTGTGACGGAAGGACACTATGCAGACCGTTGTCATCGTCATTCACCTCATGATCGTCACCGTTATGATCGGCGCCGTCCTGCTCCAGAAGTCGGAAGGCGGGGGCCTCGGCATGGGAGGCGGCGCAGGCTTCATGTCGAGCCGCGGCACGGCGAACCTTCTGACGCGGACCACCGCGATTCTGGCCGTCGGCTTCTTCCTCACCAGCCTGTTCCTGTCCTGGTATGCCGGCTACGACCGCAAGCCGTCGTCGATCATCGGTGCGCCGGCGTCGCAGACACAGCCGGCCGGGGGCGGACCGATCGCGCCGCCGACCTCGGGTGGCATCCTGGATTCGCTGAAGAAGGCCGACGAGCAGCAGCAGGCTCCGGCACCGAGCGGCCCGCAGGTACCGCGTTCGCAATAAAACAGGGGGGCCATGCAGGGCGGCTTCTACCGTCCTGGATCAACAATCCCTATCAAGGCTCTGTCACCACTTTCAGTTCTGGCTCACCCACAGCCCCGCAAAATGTTTGGGGCGGAATACGAATCGCTTTGGCGAATCGAATTCGAGGGATTAGAGGTTAAGCCCCATGGCGCGGTACATATTCATCACCGGCGGCGTGGTTTCTTCGCTCGGCAAGGGTCTGGCTTCAGCGGCACTCGGTGCCCTGTTGCAAGCTCGGGGCTACAAGGTCCGCCTCCGCAAGCTTGACCCCTATCTCAATCTCGATCCCGGAACGATGTCGCCGTATCAGCACGGCGAAGTGTTCGTGACCGATGACGGCGCGGAGACCGACCTCGATCTCGGTCACTATGAGCGCTTCACCGGGCGGCCGGCGACCAAGGCCGACAACATCACGACCGGGCGCATTTATCAGGACATCATCTCCAAGGAGCGGCGCGGCGATTATCTCGGCGCGACCATCCAGGTGGTTCCGCATGTCACCAACGCCATCAAGGATTTCGTCCTCGACGGCAACGACGATTACGACTTCGTGCTGGTCGAGATCGGTGGCACCGTCGGCGACATCGAGGGCCTGCCGTTCTTCGAGGCGATCCGCCAGCTCAAGAACGAGTTGCCGCGCGATCACGCCATCTACATTCATTTGACGCTGCTGCCTTACATCCCGAGCGCCGGTGAGCTGAAGACAAAGCCGACGCAGCACTCCGTCAAGGAGCTGCGCTCGATCGGCATCCAGCCGGACATCCTGCTCTGCCGTACCGATCGCGAGATCCCGAAGGAGGAACGGCGCAAGCTCGGGCTGTTCTGTAACGTGCGCGAGAGCGCCGTCATCGAGGCGCGCGACGCCGACAGCATCTACGCTGTCCCTCAGGCTTACCATGCGGCAGGCCTCGACGACGAAGTGCTTGCCGCCTTCGGCATCGGCTCGCGGATTCCGCCGGAGCTGCGGAGCTGGCAGCAGATCAACGAGCGCATCCGCAATCCCGAGGGCAACGTCACCATCGCCATCGTCGGTAAGTATACCGGCATGAAGGATGCGTATAAGTCGCTGATCGAGGCGCTCTCCCATGGCGGCATCGCCAACAAGGTGAAGGTCAATCTCGACTGGATCGAAAGCGAGATCTTCGAGAAGGAAGATCCCGCGCCGTTCCTCGAGCACGTCAACGGCATTCTGGTGCCCGGCGGCTTCGGCCAGCGCGGCGCCGAAGGCAAGATCCGCGCGGCGCAGTTCGCGCGCGAGCGCGACGTGCCGTATTTCGGCATCTGCTTCGGCATGCAGATGGCGGTGATCGAGGCAGCTCGGAATCTCGTCGGGATCGAGGAGGCCAACTCCACCGAGTTCGGCCCGACCAAGGAGCCCTTGGTCGGCCTGATGACGGAATGGCTGCGCGGCAACGAGCTCGAGAAGCGCACCAACGCCGGCGATCTCGGCGGCACGATGCGCTTGGGCGCCTATCCCGCGGCGCTCAATCGCGGCAGCCGCGTTTCGGAAGTCTATGGCGGCGCGACCGAGATTTCCGAGCGCCACCGCCATCGCTACGAGGTCAACACCGCCTATAAGGATCGCCTCGAGCAGCACGGGCTGAAATTCTCGGGCCTGTCGCCCGACGGCGTGCTGCCGGAGATCGTCGAGTACGAGGATCACCCCTGGTTCATCGGCGTCCAGTTCCATCCGGAACTGAAGTCGCGACCGTTCGAGCCGCATCCGCTGTTCGCGTCGTTCATTCGCGCGGCAATGGTTCAGAGCCGCCTGGTGTAATCGCTCAGCGCGTGGCGGTGCAGTCACCTGCAAGATGCATCGGCTCCGGCGCGGCCGGCATTGACGTATCAGGCGCAAGCGATCCCGTGACGAGCTTCATCTGCGGCCGTCGCGTCAGCTTGTAGACGGCGGCCGGCGGCACGTTCAGCAGGGCACGATCCACCAGCTTTGCGCGCAAGCCCAGCCGGTCGAGCACGGGCCGCGGGATCGGACAACTCATGCCGTAGGTGAACTGGTAGAAGGCGCCGCCGGGGCGGACATGACTGAACGCGCCACCGACGATCGAGACCACCTTGCGCGTCGACATGTTGAGCAGCGGCAGGCCGCTCACGACCGCGCCGACGGGCGCGCCGTCATAGAGGCGCTCCGTTGCGAGCCGCCCTGCATCCATCCACAAGACGCGCGCGTTCGGAAAACGCATCTGGAGCACCTTCATGAAGTCGGAGCCGTATTCGATCAGCGTGAGGTCCTGCTGGCGCACGCCGCGTTTGAGCAGCTTGTAGGTGAACGCGCCGGTGCCGGGGCCGAGCTCGAGAACAGGGCCGGTCGATGCGGTGATCTCGCGGGTGATGAGATCGGCCAGCGCCGCGCCTGACGGCGCGATCGCGCCGACGCGGCGCGGGGCTGACATCCATGACAGGAAGAACGAGAGGAATTCGTTGAGCATGCGCACTCCGGCATCTTGGTTGCGCCTCGCAGGTCAGAGGTGAGGCGGCCGAACAATCGCTTGAGTGCATTGCGACAGCATTGCGTGCCGCCTGTCGATTGCGTCAATTCTCCCGGACGGGCGGCAGTGACATCCTGAAGCACGCGCCGCCGATCGCCGTGTCCGCGACCGAGATGTGGCCGCCATGCAGGAGCACGATCTCGCGCACCATGTTGAGACCGAGGCCGGCACCGCGATCCAGCGGTGTCAGCCGGTAGAACGGTTCGAATATCTGTTCGCGCTGATCGGCCGGAATGCCGGCGCCTTCGTCCGTGACCTCGATGCTCGCGGGCCTGCTGACACGAATGCCTATGGTGCCGCGGCGCGGGCCGTGCTGGATCGCATTCTGCACAAGGTTGGTCAGCGCGCGCTCCAGCGCCGCCGCATCGCCGATCGTTTCGACCGGCGTGGAGGGGGCGTCGAGCGCCAACTCGTAGCCGGCGGCAATGGCCAGCGGCGCAAGATCTGCGGCCGCGCTTTGCGCGATTGCGACGAGGTCAACGCGCGTGAAGGGATGGCCGCAGCGGTCGAGCCTTTGAATGTCCAGCAGCTGCTCGGCAAGCGTTGCCAGCCGCGCGGAATCCTCCAGCAACCGGGTCTTGTCCGGCCCCGCTGGAAGCGACTCCAGCCGCGTGTTCAGGATCGCGATCGGTGTGCGCAACTCGTGTGCGGCATCGGCGACGAAGCGCTTGTGGCGGGCATAGCCCTGGTCTAGCCGCGCCAGCGCGTCGTTGACCGCGGTCACGAGCGGCACGACTTCCAGCGGAATCCGGTCCAGCGACAGCCGCGCGCCGCGTTGATGGATGTCGATGCGCCGCGCCTGGTCCGCCGTCGCATCAAGCGCCTCGAAGGCGCGCCGCACGATCATCGGCGTGGCGATGAACGTCGCCGTTCCCATGAGGAGCAGGCCAGGCAGGGCGATGCCGAGCAGTGCAAGCGATGTCATGATCAACGCCTTGGCGCCCGTGAGCTTGCCTTGCGTCGCCGTGATGATTTGCACATTGCCGGCGTCGGTATCGACCCGCTTCAGCCGCGCCGGGGGCTTGCGCGGATCGTCCTCGAACAGCTGCCAGCCGAGCCGGGCCTGGCTGATCTGGTCGAGGCCGCTGCCGATGGCGGCGAATTCGGCCGGCACGGCGCCTTCGCTTAGCGAATGTCCCTGCCTGTCGCGGACCAGGAACCAGAGATCGGGGGTCTCGCTGCGCAATTGTTTCAGCTCGGTCGTCGGCCGCAGGACCAGGTCGCCTTGCGCGTCGCGTCCGAGCGCGCGCTGGACGATATCGATCACGCGATCTTCGTCGCGCCCGGCGATCACGAATCCCGACGCGCTCAATGCCCCGACGACGACGGCAACGAGCGCCGTGAGCAGCACCGCCTGGAGCGACAGCAGGCGCCAGCTCAGCCGCGAGCGCAGGCAATAGGGTTCGTGGTGCTTGCTCATAGCAGCTTCTTCAAGAGATAGCCGACGCCGCGGATGCCGTGGATCTCCACGCGCGCATCGGCTTCCGAGAGTTTGCGGCGCAGGCGCGACACGTGCGTATCGAGCGCATTCGACTGGATCTCGTCGTCGAAACTGTAGACGGCTTCTTCCAGCGCGGAGCGCAGCACGGTCCGGCCCATGCGGCGGACCAGGGCTTCCAGCACGAGGAGCTCGCGTCGCGGCAGCTCGAGCGGAGCCCCGTCGATGCTTGCCTCGCGATGGCCGAAATCGAAGGCGAGGCGGCCGGCGTGCATGATGTCGGGATGCAGCCCGGCGGGCCGGCGCAGCACGGCGCGCAGCCGCGCCAGCAATTCCTCTACCGCAAACGGCTTTGACAGATAATCATCCGCCCCGCAGTCCAGTCCGGCGACCCGGTCGGCGAGTTCGCCGCGCGCCGTCAACACGATGATCGGCACGCCGTCGGCGCGCGCCCGCAGTTTCGGGATCAGGGTGAGACCGTCGCCATCGGGAAGCTGGCGATCGAGCAGGACGGCGGCGTGGACGTCGGCAGAAATGGCCTCTTCCGCCTCCGCGAGCGTGGGGGCGTGGTCCACCACCATGTCGTAGCGCTTCAGCGCCGACGCCAGCGCGTCGGCCATTTCGACCTCGTCCTCGACGAGCAAAATCCGCATGATCCGCACCTCAACCTCAATCGCGCCATTCTAGCGGCCGTATCATTGCGGCAGCATTGCGGGAACCCGCTCTCGATGAAGCGGCTTGAGCGGGCTCTAGCCATGCACGGAACGCTACCGGGGCGGCTGAGCGGGCCTCAAGACACCGTCGGGGCCGGCCGTTATAACCGCCGGACCTGATCAGGGAGGAATATGAATGATCTACGAAATGCGCATCTATCGCTGCGTGCCCGGCCGCCTGCCGGCACTGCTCAAGCGGTTCGAGACCGTCACGCTGAAGGTGTGGGAAAAGCACGGCATCAAGCAGGCCGGGTTCTTCACGACCCTGATCGGTGAATCCAACCAGGAGCTGACCTATTTCCTGGCCTGGGAGTCGCTCGCCGAGCGCGAGAAGAAGTGGGCCGCCTTCATGACCGATCCGGACTGGATGAAGGGGCGCGCCGAGAGCGAGGCGGACGGCCAGATCGTCGGCAACATCGTCAGCCAGATCCTGGCGCCGACCGCCTTCTCGGCGGTGAAGTAGAGGCGGCCGGCGCGAGGGCGTCGCGGAGAGCCTGGGCGCAACCCTGATATTCTGGGAGCCCAGGCCGAATGGGGTTGATCCGCCCTTCATCGCGGCTATGGTCGCGCCGGAACGAGGGATTTGCCTTGAGCTCTTCGACGTCAGCGGCGCCGGTCGTCACCATTGGCAAGGTCAAATTCGGCAATGATCTGCCGATCTCGATCATTGCCGGGCCGTGTCAGCTCGAAAGCCGCCAGCATGCGCTGGAGGTGGCCTCCGCGCTGAAGGAGATCGCCGCGCGGCTGCAGATCGGCCTCGTCTACAAGACCTCATTCGACAAGGCCAATCGCACCAGCGCGTCGGCCGCGCGTGGCCTCGGACTTGCACAATCGCTGCCGATCTTCGCCGAAATCCGATCGTCGCTCGGCCTGCCGGTCCTGACCGACGTGCATGACGCCGGGCAGTGTGCCGAGGTGGCGCAGGCGGTGGACGTGTTGCAGATTCCCGCCTTCCTATGTCGCCAGACCGATCTGCTGCTGGCGGCGGCCGCAACCGGCAAGGTCGTCAACGTCAAGAAGGGTCAGTTTCTTGCGCCCTGGGACATGGCCAACGTCGTGTCCAAGATCACGAGCGCGAACAATCCCAACGTGCTCGTCACCGAACGCGGCGCGTCCTTCGGCTACAACACCCTGGTCTCCGACATGCGCGCGCTGCCGATCCTGGCGCGCACCACCGGCGCCCCCGTGATCTTCGACGCGACTCATTCGGTGCAACAGCCGGGCGGGAAGGGGACGTCTTCCGGAGGCGAGCGCGAATTCGTGCCGGTGCTCGCACGCGCAGCCGTCGCCGTCGGTGTTGCCGGTATCTTCATTGAGACCCATCCCGATCCTGACAGCGCGCCGTCCGACGGACCCAACATGGTGCCGCTGCGCGAGTTCGAAGGGCTGATCCGAAGGCTGATGGCGTTCGACGCGCTCGCCAAGGATTCGACCAAAGCCGACCCGCGCTGATGCAGCAAGGCGAGGCGCGGGCGCACGATCACGGCCTGCCGGCCGCGCTTTACGTCATCTCCGGTGCAAGCTTCGCCGCGGCGCTCTCCGCGCGCGCGCTCGATCCGGTGCTGCCGCACGTCGCGGAGGACTTTGGCGTCAGCATCGCGACCGCTGCCGGTTTTGCCGCGGTGTTCGCCTTCACCTTCTCGATCATCCAGCCGATCGTCGGCGCCGCCGCCGATCTGTTCGGCAAGACGCGGCTGATGATCGGCTGCCTCGCGCTGCTCGGCCTTGCCAACATCCTGGGGGCGCTCTCGAGCTCATTCTCGGTTCTGTTCGCGACCCGTATCCTCGCCGGTATCGGCTCCGGCGGCGTGTTTCCGGTGGCGCTCAGCCTGACCAGCGATCTCGTCGGTCCGGAGAAGCGCCAGGTCGCGATCAGCCGCACGCTCGCCGGCGCGATGGCGGGCAATCTCCTCGGCGCCTCGGCCTCCGGCCTGATCGGCGATTTCCTCGGCTGGCGCGGCGTGCTGGCGGTGCTCGGCGCGCTGGTGATCGTTGCCTCGATCGCGGTCGCCGCCGGTTTTCGTGGCGCCAAGGTCAAGCATCCGCCGAAGACGAGCCTGTCGGCGCTGAAGGCGGGCTATCGCACCATCTTCACCAACCCGAACGCCTATGTCTGTTATGCGGCGGTGTTCATCGAAGGCTGCTGCGTGCTCGGCCTGTTTCCCTACATCGCTTCGTTCCTGTTCGAGCTCGGTCAGACCTCGCTCTCGATCGCGGGCATCGTCATCGCGGGCTTTGCGGTCGGCGGCTTGTTCTACACGCTGACGGTGTCGCGCCTGCTGCCATGGCTGGGCATGAAGGGAATGATGATCGCGGGCATGACGCTGGTGGCTTCGCAGCTCGTTGCCGTCGGCTTCGGCCTGCGCTGGGAAGTGCAGGCGTTCAATCTCATCGTGATGGGATGGGGCTTCTACATCGCCCATGGCTGCCTTCAGATGTTTGCCAGCGAACTCTCGGTCGAGGCGCGCGCAACCGCGTTGTCGCTGCATTCGTTCTTCTTCTTCATGGGGCAGACGGTGGGGCCGCTCGCCTATGGACTTGGCCTCCAGCATGGCGGCAAGATGCCGACCCTGTTCGCGAGCGCCGCGATCATGGTCGCGCTGGGCTTCGCCTGTGCGCGGCTGTTGAAACAGCGGGCGCCATCGGATGCAGTCGCCTAAAAGATGTCTAGCGCCTGACGCGGCGTATCGTCATTTAGAACCTCCTTTCCTCAGTTTATGCTTCATCTGGGAAAGCATCTTGGGGCCCCCCGCCGATAGTCTCTCGGCAATCGCACCAAGATCCGGATCAGCATTACGATATTTGCTGCCCCATAAGCCAAGCTCGGCGAGGACAGGCAGCAGATCAATGCCCGCCTCCGTAAGGCGATAAATCGCCTTCAGTTTATGCGTGGGGTCGTCATGACGGGTAAGCACGCCGCCTTCTTGCAGCGTTTGAAGCCGCTCCGCAAGCGTCCGCGATGATATCGATTCATCGGACTGCAGAAATTCCCGGAAGTGCTGTTTCCCCGCGAAAACGATGTCACGCACAATCAGCAGCGTCCAGCGATCGCCGAGCAACTCCAGCGACAGACTGATTGGGCAACCTGATCGCTGTCTTCCCGACATCCGTAGTTCTCTTTGTAAATCGATTTACTATTGACATCATTCGAGGCTGACGTCAATGCTTCCAAATGTAAACCAATCATAAAGTCTCAATGCTGGAGGAGTGGTGGAAAATGCCCGCAGATATCCATCAGGTTGCAAGCGGCGGCTTTTACATATTTCAGAAGGTGACAGAGCTCCCGGGCAGGAAACTGCGCAAAGACGTGACTTATCGATCTGTCCCGCTCGATGACGCCCGCAGCAGCATGATCGCAAACGGGATATCAGCCAGCTTCACGGAAGCGTTGATCGAAACCCCAGCGAGCTTCAATCGCCAAGAGCGATGGGCACTCGACACGCCAGCTTCAGAAAACACAACTCGAACGACCTTCAAACAATGGGCTGCTGAATCGTTCGCAGCTTCGATCCTTGCATGATTCGAGAGAATAGACCGATGCGAAAACTTATCCTTCAGATGCAGGTGTCAGCCGATGGCTTTGTCGGCTCCTACGGAACGGTAAATTGGCAGCTATGGGGTTGGGGTGACAACAACTTTTGGGATGATGAACTGAAGCGCGATTTCAATGCACACTTCGAGCGCATCGACACGATTCTTCTCAGTCGGAAGATGCTGAATCAAGGGTATCTACGGCATTGGGAGAACGCAGCGAACCGCTACCCAACTGAGCCATTCTACGCGTTCGCTAAGCGTATCACAGAAATGAGCAAAATGGTTCCGACGAATAAGCCAACGGAGCCGGCGTGGGAACGAACCACGCTTGTCAGCGGAGATTTGCACGAGGTGGTCGGCGCCTTAAAGAGCCAACGAGGGCGCGACATTGGCGTGTTCGGTGGCGCGGGGTTTGCCGCGGCGCTGATCGAACAAGGTCTCGTTGACGAGTTTCAATTCTACGTCAACCCGGCGGTATTGGGTGACGGCGTCAGGATCTTCGCGGCGTCGGGGTTCAGGAAGCTAAAATTACTCGAGGCAAAGGCTTATTCGAGCGGCATGGTTGTTAGCCGCTATACCTCGTCCCCCGAGCGAGCAAATCTTCGCGGTCGAGACCGAACGCGGTGAGTCAGAAACGGTCTCTTCAAGCTCAGCCCCGGCCGCGATAGGGCGCGACGCCCTGCTCGGGCACCCACAATCCCTTCGGCGCGCGGCCCGTCTGCCAGAACACGTCGATTGGAATGCCGCCGCGCGGATACCAATAGCCCCCGATGCGCAGGAACTTCGGCTTGATCTCGCTCGCGATGCGCTTGCCGATCATCACGGTGCAGTCCTCGTGGAAGGCGCCGTGATTGCGGAAGCTGGCGATGTAGAGCTTGAGCGACTTCGATTCCAGCAACCATTGGCCGGGGGCGTAGTCGATCATCAGATGTGCGAAATCCGGTTGTCCCGTGACCGGGCAGAGCGAGGTGAATTCCGGCACGGTGAAGCGTACCAGATAGTCCGTGCCCTTTTGCGGGTTCGGCACGCGGTCGAGCTGCGCTTCTTCCGGTGTGTGCGGCCATTCGACCGCGCGGCCCAGCTGAAGGGATTTCTTCGCCATTGTCGTCACATCCTGTTCCGCGTGCCGGGATGGACGCAAATGCCGCTGTCGTCAACCGGCGGCGACCGTCTGGATCATGACGATCCGGTCGTTGCCGGATTCGCAGCCCCAGAGCTCGCCCGGCCTCCCGTCGAGCTGGCGCACATTGGCGTTAGCCTTGTCGCTGGCGAACACGTTGAAGCGCTCGGTGGCGGGATCGAAGCGGACGATGGCGTTGGCGGAGAAATCGGTCAGCCAGACTTTGTCCTTGTCATCGACATAGACCGCGTAGGTGCGGGGACGCTCGCCGGGCAGCTTCCAGGTATTCCAAGAGTCTTCCGCGGGATCGTGCACCGAGACGTGGCCACTGTTCCACTCGCTGACCCAGATCCGGCTTTTCGAATCCGACCAGACCCGTCGCGAACCCTGGCTCGGCGTCGGCGGCTCGACCACACTGGCGCTGCCCGTCGCCGGATCGATCCTGGCAATATAGCTGCCGGCAAGCGAGGCATACCAGACGTCGCCCTTGGGCGTGACGGTGATTCCGTAGGGGCCGACGCCCTTGGGCGCCCTGAACACGTCCATCCCGCCCGCGTTCGGCTTGAGGCGGCCGTAATAGCCGGACTGGCCGGTGAACCAATAGGTGCCGTCCTTGTCGAACACGCCGGTGTTGAGATTGGCGTAGGCGAACTTCTCGGGCAGGCGGAACAGGGTGACCTTGAGGTCGGAAGGATCGACGCGGGCGATCGCATTCTGGCCGCCCTCGGTGATCCAGGGCGCGCCGTCGGGGCCGATGGTCACGCCGTGCGGGGCGGCGCCCTGGCCGAGGCTGACCGTCTTATGGCTGCCATCCTTCGGATCGAGCCTGCCGAGCAGGCCCTTGCCCTGGGCCGTAAACCAGACCGTGCCATCGGGAGCGGGAGCGAGGTCGTGCAGACCGATGCCGGAGCTAATGGGGTAGTATTTTGTCCGGAACGGGCCTTCCTGCGCAAAACTCGGGCGGGTCGCGAGGAGGGCGATGCTCGAGGCAAGAAACTGGCGGCGATTCATGGCGTTACCCCGACTGTTTCAGATTGAGGTTTTGCGCGCAGACCAGATGCGGTCAACCTTAGTCCGAGCCGCTTCACGCGTCAGTCGAAGCCCACCCTCCAAGCGTTCACATTTGCTTGCGGTCCGTGTAAGACCCGCGGCACCGATCAGCTCTAACGAACGGAAGTGCACATCATGACCGCCATCATCGACATCATCGGCCGCGAAATTCTCGATAGCCGTGGCAATCCCACCGTCGAGGTCGACGTCGTGCTGGAAGATGGCGCGCTTGGCCGTGCTGCCGTGCCGTCCGGCGCCTCCACCGGCGCCCATGAGGCGGTGGAACTACGCGACGGTGACAAGACTCGCTATCTCGGCAAGGGCGTCACCAAGGCGGTCGGCGCCGTCAACGGCGAAATCTTCGAGGCCCTGAGCGGCCTCGATGTCGAGCAGCAGGCCCAGCTCGACCAGATCATGATCGACCTCGACGGTACGCCGAACAAGAGCCGGCTGGGCGCCAACGCCATCCTCGGCGTGTCGCTCGCCTGCGCCAAGGCGGCCGCGAACTCGCTCGACATGCCGCTCTATCGTTACGTTGGCGGCACCTCGGCGCGGCTGCTGCCGGTGCCGATGATGAACATCATCAATGGCGGCATGCACGCCGACAATCCGATCGACTTCCAGGAGTTCATGATCCTACCGGTTGGCGCGTCCTCCTTTGCCGAGGGCTTGCGCTATGGCGCGGAGGTCTTCCACACCCTGAAGTCCGAATTGAAGAAGGCCGGTCACAACACCAATGTCGGCGATGAGGGCGGCTTTGCCCCGAACCTGCCGTCGGCGGACGCCGCGCTCGAATTCGTCATGAACGCGATCGGCAAGGCCGGCTACAAGGCGGGCTCCGACATCGTCATTGGCCTCGACTGCGCCTCGACCGAGTTCTTCAAGGACGGCAAATACGTCTACGAGGGCGAGGGCAAGACCCGCTCGATCTCCGAGCAGGCCAAGTACCTTGCTGATCTCGTCTCGCGCTATCCGATCGTGACCATCGAGGACGGCATGTCGGAAGACGACATGGACGGCTGGAAGGAGCTGACCGACCTCGTCGGCAAGAAGTGCCAGCTCGTCGGTGACGATCTCTTCGTCACCAACGTCAAGCGCCTCGCCGAAGGCATCAAGGCCGGACGGGCCAATTCGATCCTGATCAAGGTCAACCAGATCGGCACGCTGACCGAGACGCTCGCCGCCGTCGAGATGGCGCACAAGGCCGGCTACACCTCGGTGATGTCGCACCGCTCCGGCGAGACCGAGGATTCTACCATCGCCGACCTCGCGGTCGCCACCAATTGCGGTCAGATCAAGACCGGCTCCCTTGCGCGCTCCGATCGCACCGCCAAATACAACCAGCTCCTGCGCATCGAGCAGCAGCTCGGCAAGCAGGCGCTCTACGGCGGCAAGGCGGCACTGAAGGCGCTGGCATAAGCCAGCGGTCGGACAAGAACAGGGGAGGATCGACATGAGCGACGGCAAGAACGGCCTGCAACTGCGTTCGCTGATCAAGAAGAGCGGTGAGCTCGAAATCTCGCTGCTCGACGTGCCGACCCCCGAACCCGCCGCGGACGAGGTTGTCGTCCGCGTCGAGGCCGCGCCGATCAACCCGTCCGACCTCGGGCTCTTGATCGGCGCGGCCGACATGAGCACGGCAAAGGCTTCGGGCACCAAAGAAGCTCCCGTCATCACCGCGAAAGTGCCGGAAGGCGCGATGCGGGCGATGGCAGGCCGGCTCGACGAATCCATGCCGGTCGGTAACGAAGGCGCGGGAGTCGTGATCAGGACCGGCTCCTCGGATGCCGCGAAGGCGCTGATGGGCAAGACCGTCGCCATGATCGGCGGCGCGATGTACACGCAGTATCGCACGTTGAAAGTGCGCGAGTGCCTGCCGCTGCCGGAAGGCACCACGCCGGCCGAAGGAGCCTCCTGCTTCGTCAATCCGCTGACCGCGCTCGGCATGACCGAGACCATGCGGCGCGAGGGTCACAAGGCGCTGGTGCACACTGCGGCCGCATCCAATCTCGGGCAGATGCTGAACAAGATCTGCATCAAGGACGGCATCCCGCTGGTCAACATTGTGCGCAGCAAGGAGCAGGCCGACATCCTGCACAAGATCGGCGCCAAATATGTCGTCGATTCCACCGCACCGAGCTTCCTCGGCGATCTCACCAATGCGCTGGTCGAGACCGGCGCCACCATCGCCTTCGACGCCATCGGTGGCGGGAAGCTCGCCGGCGACATCCTCAACTGCATGGAAGTCGCGATCAACAAGACCGCGAAGGAATACAGCCGCTACGGCTCCAACGTGCACAAGCAGGTCTATGTCTATGGCGCGCTCGATGTCCGCCCGATTGAGCTGCCGCGCGGCTTCGGCATGGCCTGGGGCGTCGGCGGCTGGCTGCTGTTTCCGTTCCTGATGAAGATCGGGCAGGCGGACGGGGCCAGGCTGCGCCAGCGCGTCGTCGACGAACTGAAGACCACGTTTGCCAGCCACTACACCAAGGTGGTGTCGCTTTCCGAGGCGCTCGATCCCGCCAACATCGCGGTGTACGCCAAACGCGCCACTGGCGAAAAATTCCTCATCAACCCGAACAAATAATCGGGACGTGCGACGGCACGTCACCGAAAGAAGGTCTTGCCTTCTGAGCGAAGCCGGGGATTATTCCGCCGCCATTTGCACGCGGGAAAACCGCGGGGCGCTCAGAAGGGGACCTCATGACCGATCTTAATCGCCGCCATTTGCTTGCAGGCGCCGCCACCTTCGGTGCGGCTGCCGTGACCGGCTTTGGGCCGACCGCCGCCAATGCCTCAGTACCGCAAGCCGGCACGCAGGCGCCGGGCTTCTACCGCTACAAGGTCGGCAGCTACGAGTGCACCTCCATCAATGACGGTGCGCGCACTTTCCCGATGCCGGACAAGTTCGTCGTCAACGCGCCGAAGGAGGAAGCGCTGGCCGCTGGCGAGGCGGCCTACATGCCGAAGGGCATGGTCACGGTGCCGTTCAACCCGCAGCTCATCAACACCGGCTCCAAGCTCGTGCTGATCGATACCGGCAACGGTGTCGCCAATCTCGAGCCCAGCAAGGGCGCGGTCGGCCGCACGCTGCAGAACCTCCAGGCCGCCGGCGTCGACCCCAAGAGCATCGACGTCGTGCTGCTCTCGCATCTGCATCCCGACCACACCAACGGCATTCGTCTCGCCGACGGCGCGCTTGCCTTCCCCAATGCGGAGATCATGGTGCCAGGCAAGGACTGGGAGTTCTGGACCAGCGAGGATAACGCCGCCAAGGCCGAGTCCAACGCGATGATGAAGAACTACTTCGCCAACGTGAAGAAGACCTTTGCCGGCCTCGAATCCAAGGTGACGAAGTACGAGTGGGGCAAGGAGGTCGCACCGGGCATCACCTCGATCGCGACGCCCGGTCACACCCCGGGGCACACCTCGTTCGCGGTCGCCTCAGGCGATTCCAAGGTGCTGATCCAGTCCGACGTCACCAACATCCCGGAGTTCTTCCTGCGCAATCCGAACTGGCATGTGGTGTTCGACACCGATGCAGCGCTGGCGCAGGAAACCCGCCACAAATTCTACGACATGGCGGCCGCCGAGAAGGCGACCGTGATCGGCTTCCACTTCACCTTCCCCTCGGTCGGCCATGTCGAGAAGGACGGCGCCAAATATCGTCTGATCCCGTCGGCGTGGAATCCGACCATCTGAGCCGATTTGCAGATTTGTACCAGGGATCGGGCCGCCACTTGGCGGCCTGATTGTTTGGGCAACCGTTCAGAAACCCAGCGTTTCCAAATCCGACCAGTCCATGCACTTGCATCTATCGGTCGAGATCGCTTAAGTGCCGACCCCGCACTCCCGCTGAAGATTTCGAGGACACTCTATGGCCTACAATATCGTCACGATCGCCGGCAGCCTGCGTAAGGACAGCTTTTCGCTCAAGATCGCCAATGCGCTCGCCAAGCTCGCGCCGGCCTCGCTCAAGCTCGAGGTCATCACGCCGGCCGGCATCTCGTTCTTCAACCAGGACCTCGAGGGAGCGCCGCCGGCGGATTGGCTGTCTTTCCGCGAAAAAATCCAGAAATCGGACGGCGTCATCTTCGTCACGCCGGAATACAATCGCGCGATCCCGGGGGTGCTGAAGAACGCCATCGACGTCGCCTCGCGGCCCTATGGCAAGAGCTCGTTCAACGACAAGCCGGTCGGCATCATCGCGAACTCGCCGGGCCCGCTCGGCGGCGTCAGTGCCGCCAAGACGCTCCAGAACATCCTGCCGGGCATTTCCGGCCCGATCATGCAGCAGCCGGAGGCCTATCTGAACGGGGTGGGCGACGCGTTCGATGCCGACGGCAACCTGACCAAGGAGTCCTTGAAGCCGGTGCTCCAGGCCTATATCGACGCGTTTGCGGTGCACGTCGCGAAGCATCACGGCTGAGGCCGCGAACCCCGGGTCTCCGTCATGGCCGGGCAAAAGCGCGAAGCGCGTCTTCGCGCTAGATGTCCCGGCCATCCACGTCTTTGCCAAATTGACGAAGAACGTGGATGCCCGGCACAAGGCCGGGCATGACGGCTGAGCCAGGCATTGGAACGCCAAGCGGGCGGGCAATTAGCACGCCCTTAACCAACCTGTCCCATCTTCCCAGGATGGTCTCCCGCGCGCGCCTGAAATCGATCCTGACCGGTCTTGCCCTCTATGCGATGGCGGCCGCCATCGTCGGCTATTTCGGCGTCAACGCCTATACCGGCAAATACGGCCTCAACGCCCGCCAGGAGCTCGACCAGGAGATCGTGGCGCTGACCAGCGAACTGGCGCAGCTCAAGCGCGAGCGCGCCAGGAGCGAGCAGCGCGTTTCGCTGCTGCGCTCCGCGAAGATCGACCCCGACATGCTGGACGAGCGGGCGCGCTTCCAGCTCGACTACGTCAATCCGCGCGATCTCGTCCGGACGATCCCGGCGAACTGACACGCGAGCGGCACAAGCGCCATTTGCGGGGTTTGCGGTCTGCCGCTGACTCCATCGAGCCAGCGCGATTGCGATATGCAAGCAGCCCGTTGCTTCCTGCGGCTGACGTGAGCGGGTCTGCGATCGGTATTCCACACACGATGCGGGAGTCGGGGAGCTAAATGTTGCCCGATCCGCGTCAAAGATTTTGCAATATTACGATCGCGTTGCAGTGCGGCATAATGAAAGGCGTGCCATGCCGCCGCGGTGCTTTCCAAGGGCGTTTGACTTGGGTTAGACAGGGCTGAAGTTTTCTCTGACCCGGAATTCCCATGGCCGCACCCAAGAAAGCCGCCGCGAGTACTGCACAGGACAAGACCGACGGCGGTTCGCCCCCGGAATTCACCAGAGAGCAGGAGCTCAAGGCGCTCCGCGACATGCTCCTGATCCGGCGGTTCGAGGAAAAGGCCGGCCAGCTCTACGGCATGGGCGCGATCGGCGGCTTCTGCCACCTTTATATCGGCCAGGAGGCCGTGGTGGTCGGGATGCAGATGGCCCTGAAGCCGGGCGATCAGGTCATCACCGGCTATCGCGATCACGGCCATATGCTCGCCACCGGCATGGAGGCCAAAGGCGTCATGGCCGAGCTCACCGGCCGTCGCGGCGGCTATTCCAAGGGCAAGGGCGGCTCCATGCATATGTTCAGCAAGGAGAAGCACTTTTACGGCGGCCACGGCATCGTCGGCGCACAGGTCTCGCTCGGCACCGGGCTCGCTTTCGCCAATCACTATCGCGACAACGACAATGTCAGCGTCACCTATTTCGGCGACGGCGCGGCCAACCAGGGCCAGGTCTATGAGAGCTTCAACATGGCGGAGCTCTGGAAGCTGCCGGTGATCTACGTCATCGAGAACAACCGCTACGCCATGGGCACTTCGGTCTCGCGCGCC
This sequence comes from Bradyrhizobium sp. Kon56, assembly GCF_055807635.1. Classification (NCBI taxonomy): domain Bacteria; kingdom Pseudomonadati; phylum Pseudomonadota; class Alphaproteobacteria; order Hyphomicrobiales; family Nitrobacteraceae; genus Bradyrhizobium; species Bradyrhizobium sp. Kon56. Next base: position 95,402 of record NZ_JBVVOU010000016.1, read on the forward strand.
TCGGCGCAGCAGGATTTCTCCAAGCGCGGCGCCTCCTTCAACATTCCCGGCCAGCAGGTCGACGGCATGGACGTCCGCGCCGTGAAGGCCGCCGGCGACGAGGCGGCGGCCTGGTGCCGCGCCGGCAAGGGACCCTTCATCCTGGAGATGCAGACCTACCGTTATCGCGGCCACTCGATGTCCGATCCCGCAAAGTACAGAACGCGCGAGGAGGTCGAAAAAGTCCGCCACGACCAGGATCCGATCGAGCAGGTGCGCAACCGCCTGTTGGCCGCCAAGGTCAGCGAGCAGGATCTGAAGGCGATCGACGCCGAGGTGCGCGACATCGTCAACGCGTCCGCCGATTTCGCCCAGCATGATCCCGAGCCGGATGCCGCCGAGCTCTGGACCGATATTTACCGCTGAACGCGCGCAAGCTTTCTTTTGGAGCCGATATGCCAATTCAAGTGCTGATGCCCGCGTTGTCGCCCACGATGGAGAAGGGCAACCTCTCCAAATGGCTGAAAAAAGAGGGTGAGACGATCAAGTCCGGCGACGTCATCGCCGAGATCGAGACCGACAAGGCGACCATGGAGGTCGAGGCGACCGATGAAGGTACGCTCGGCAAGATCCTGATCCCCGAGGGCACCGCCGACGTTGCCGTGAACACACCGATCGCGACAATTCTGGCCGATGGCGAAAGTGCCGCCGATCTCGCCAAGGCGCCCGCGCCTGCCCAGCAGCAGAAGGCTGCCGAATCCGTAGCCCCTGCCGCCGCGAAGACCGAGGCTCCAGCTCCCAAGGCTGCGCCGGCGCCGCAGGCCGTCGCAGAACCCGACCCGGAAGTGCCCGCAGGCACCGAGATGGTGACGCAGACCATCCGCGAAGCCCTGCGCGATGCTATGGCCGAAGAGATGCGCCGCGATGCCGACGTCTTCGTGATGGGCGAAGAGGTTGCCGAATACCAAGGCGCCTACAAGGTGACGCAAGGGCTGCTTCAAGAATTCGGCGCCAAGCGCGTCATCGACACGCCAATCACGGAGCACGGCTTTGCCGGCATCGGCGTCGGCGCCGCGATGACCGGGTTGAAGCCGATTGTCGAGTTCATGACCTTCAACTTCGCTATGCAGGCGATCGACCAGATCATCAACTCCGCGGCCAAGACGCTCTATATGTCCGGCGGCCAGATGGGCTGCTCCATCGTATTCCGCGGGCCCAACGGCGCCGCTTCCCGCGTGGCCGCCCAGCACAGCCAGGATTATTCGTCCTGGTATTCGAACGTCCCCGGCCTCAAGGTCGTCGCGCCGTTCTCGGCCGCTGATTACAAGGGCCTGCTCAAGGCTGCGATCCGCGATCCCAATCCGGTGATCTTCCTCGAGAACGAAATGCTCTACGGCCACACTGGCGAGGTGCCGAAGCTCGACGATTTCGTGATTCCGATCGGCAAGGCGCGCATCGTGCGCTCCGGCAGCCATGTCACGATCATCTCGTGGTCGAACGGCATGAGCTACGCGCTGAAGGCCGCCGACGAACTCGCCAAGGACGGCATCGAGGCCGAAGTGATCGACCTGCGCACGCTGCGTCCGATGGATACCGACACCATCGTCAACTCCGTCAAGAAGACGGGACGTGCCGTCACGGTGGAAGAGGGCTGGGCCCAGAGCGGTGTCGGCGCCGAGATCGCCGCGCGGATCATGGAGCATGCCTTCGACTATCTGGATGCGCCTGTAACCCGGGTCTCCGGCAAGGACGTGCCGATGCCGTATGCCGCGAACCTGGAAAAGCTCGCGCTGCCTTCGGCTGCCGAAGTGGTCGAGGCCGCCAAAGCCGTCTGCTACAGGTAGACCATGGCGGGTCCGAAGGAGCAGCCATTGCCACCCGACGTCCTCGTCCGCGATGATGCGGTCGAGATCCTGCGCGTGTTCGTGCTGGACGGCGGGCTGTCGATGGCGTTCCAGCGGGCCTTCGACGAGCCCGACATGTGGGGCCTGCTGCTCGTCGATCTCGCCCGTCACGCCGCGCGCGCCTATGCGCGCGAGAGCGAATACACCGAGGAGGACGCGCTGAACCGGATCATCGAGATGTTCCAGGCCGAGATCGAGCGTCCCACCGACACCGGCACCACGACGCCGCGCGGGAAGGGGCACTGACCGTGGCGATCGAAGCCTATCATTTCGATTTCATGCTGGAGGCGATCCGCGAGGCGGAAGCCTCGATCGTGCAAGGCGGCCTGCCGATCGGCGCCGTGCTGACCCGCGACAACAAGGTCATTGCCCGCGGCCACAACAACCGCGTGCAGGAAAACAACCCGATCCTGCACGGCGAGATGAGTTGCCTGCGCGAGGCGGGTGCGATTTCGTTCCACGATACCGTCATGTACACCACGCTGTCGCCATGCGCGATGTGTGCCGGTGCGCTCGCACTGTTCAAGGTGAAGCTCGTGGTGATTGGAGAGTCCGTTACCTTCGAGGGCTCCAAGGACATTCTCGACAAGTTCGGCATCCCGTGGATCGACCTTGCCGACGACCGCTCCATCACCATGATGAAGAATTGGCGTTCCATCCCTGCCAATGAGCGCCTGTGGCAGGGCGACATCGGCAACTAACGTGGTCTGTTCGTCTTCGGTCCGGAGACGGATTTTTGCAAAGTTCTTCTTGAGGTCAGCATGCCCATCAACATCCTGATGCCCGCTCTTTCGCCGACGATGGAGAAGGGCAACCTCGCCAAGTGGCTGAAGAAGGAAGGCGACAAGGTCAAATCCGGCGATGTCATCGCCGAGATCGAGACCGACAAGGCGACCATGGAGGTCGAGGCCATCGACGAGGGCACGATCGCCAGGATCCTCGTGCCCGAGGGCACGCAGGACGTCCCGGTCAATGATGTGATCGCGGTGCTGGCCGGCGAGGGCGAGGACGTGAAGGCGGCAGGTGCCGCCAAGCCCAGTGCTTCCACCGCACCTCCGAAAGCTGCTGAAGCTCCCGCTGCTGCGCCGGCTCCTGCGCCTGCTGCGCCCAAGGCCGCGCCGGCGCCCGCCGCAGCACCTGCACCGCAGGCCGCAGCACCGGCTGCGCAGAGCAACGGCCATGCCGGCCGCGTGTTCTCCTCGCCGCTGGCGCGCCGGCTCGCCAAGGAAGCTGGCGTCGATGTTGCGATGGTGACCGGCACCGGCCCGCACGGCCGCGTGGTCGCGCGCGACGTGGAGCAGGCCAAGTCCGGCAAGGGCCTCAAGGCTCCCGCGGCGGCGCCGTCGGGCGCGCCCTCGAGCGCGCCGACCATGTCGGACAAGCAGATCCTGTCGCTGTTCGAGCCGGGCTCCTACGAGGTGGTCCCGCATGACGGCATGCGCCGCACGATTGCGCAGCGTCTGACCGCGTCGATCCAGAACGTCCCGCACTTCTATCTCACCATCGACTGCGACATCGGCAAGCTGCTCGCCGCGCGCGAGGAGATCAATGCGGCTGCTCCCAAGGACAAGGAGAAGAAGCCGCTCTACAAGATCTCGGTCAACGACTTCGTCATCAAGGCGATGGCGGTGGCGCTGCAGAAGATCCCGAATTGCAATGTGAGCTGGACCGAATCCGGCATGGTCAAGCATCACCATTCCGACGTCGGCGTCGCCGTGGCGATGCCGGGCGGCCTGATCACGCCGATCATCCGCAAGGCCGAGACCAAGACGCTGTCGACCATCTCCAACGAGATGAAGGATTTTGCGGCACGCGCGCGCTCGCGCAAGCTGAAGCCCGAAGAGTACCAGGGCGGCACGACGGCCGTCTCGAACCTCGGCATGTTCGGCATCAGCCACTTCACTGCCGTGATCAATCCGCCGCATGCGACCATCCTCGCGGTCGGCACCAGCGAGGAGCGGCCTGTAGTCCGCGGCGGCAAGATCGAGATCGCGAACATGATGAGCGTGACCCTGTCCTGCGATCACCGCGCCATCGACGGCGCGCTCGGCGCCGAACTGATCGGCGCCTTCAAGCAGCTGATCGAAAATCCCGTCATGATGATGGTCTGACGCGCGGTAGAGGGGGCAACGTTGCATGTCCGTACCCGCTGGCCATGGATGTCGCTGCTGCTTGGAGCAGTCGTCGCGCTCAACCCGATTGGGCTCGATCTTCTTTACTCCGCGTTCTTTGCCGGTGAACAACTGGCACGGAACATCGCCCAGCCGGTCGTGCTGATTGCCTTGGCCGTAATGGCTTTGGCGACGATGCTCGAATGGCTGGTGAGGTCTTTTCTGATCAAGCGCCGCGCCCGCGGCGCCTCTTGAGTTGAATGGGAGCCGCCATGGCCGACACATCCTTCGACATCATCATCATCGGCTCCGGTCCGGGCGGCTATGTCACCGCAATCCGCGCCGCCCAGCTCGGCTTCAAGGTCGCGATCGTCGAGAAATCCTATCTCGGCGGCATCTGCCTGAACTGGGGCTGCATCCCGACCAAGGCGCTGCTGCGCTCGGCCGAGATCTACCACTACATGCAGCACGCCAAGGACTACGGCCTGTCGGCCGACAACGTCTCGTTCGACCCGAAGGCGGTGGTGCAGCGCTCGCGCGGTGTCTCGAAGCGGCTGAACGATGGCGTTGGCTTCCTGATGAAGAAGAACAAGGTCAGCGTGATCTGGGGCGCGGCCTCGATCGATGCGCCCGGCAAAGTTACCGTGAAGAAGTCGGACGTCGAGGGCCCCAAGGGTGCGCTGGGCGAGGGGACGTATCAGGCCAAACACATTATCGTCGCGACCGGCGCGCGGCCGCGGGTGCTGCCGGGCCTCGAACCCGACAAGAAGCTGATCTGGACTTATTTCGAGGCGATGGTGCCGGAGCGGATGCCGAAATCGCTGCTGGTCGTCGGCTCCGGCGCGATCGGCATCGAGTTCGCCTCCTTCTTCCACACCATGGGCTCGGACGTCACCGTGGTCGAAGTGCTGCCGCAGATCCTGCCGGTGGAGGACGCCGAGATCGCCGGCCTGGCCCGCAAACGTTTCGAGAAGCAGGGCATCAAGATCCTGTCCTCGACCAAGGTGACCAAGCTCGAGAAGAAGGCGGACAGCGTCGTCGCTACCATTGACGACGGCAAGGGCAAGCCTGTGACGACCGAGTTCGAGCGCGTGATCTCGGCGGTCGGCGTCGTCGGCAACATCGAGAACCTTGGACTCGAGAAGCTCGGCGTGAAAACGGATCGCGGCGTCATCGTGATCGACGGCTACGGCAAGACCAACATCCCCGGCATCTATGCCATCGGCGATGTCGCGGGGCCGCCGATGCTGGCTCACAAGGCCGAACATGAAGGCGTGATCTGCGTCGAGGCGATCAAGGGCCTGCATCCGCACGCCATGGACAAGAACCTGATCCCGGGCTGCACCTATTGTCAGCCGCAGGTGGCCTCCGTCGGCCTCACCGAAGCCAAGGCCAAGGAGAACGGCCGCGAGATCCGCGTCGGCCGCTTCCCCTTCGTCGGCAACGGCAAGGCCATCGCGCTCGGCGAGGACCAGGGCTTGGTCAAGGTGATCTTCGACAAGAAGACCGGCCAGCTGCTTGGCGCCCACATGATCGGCGCGGAGGTCACCGAGCTGATCCAGGGCTACGTCGTCTCCATGAACCTTGAGACCACGGAAGAGGAGCTGATGCACACGGTGTTCCCGCATCCGACCCTGTCGGAGATGATGAAGGAAGCCGTGCTGGATGCGTATGGACGGGTGCTGAATATTTGACGGGCGCGCATCGCCGCCCACCACCGTCATTGCGAGCGAAGCGAAGCAATCCAGACTGCCTCCGCGGAAAGACTCTGGATTGCTCCGCTGCGCTCGCAATGACGAGCGGAGGGATCTGTTTGCAAAACAAGAAGGAAATCACCCCATGCAAGACAACGACAACCTCACCATCGAACGCCCGACCTTCGTCACCCATCTCGAATGCGCGATGGAGGGCGATCATTACGCCGCCGACCGGGTCCACAACCTCTCCAAGGCCGGCAAGCCGCTGCTGGTGCGCTACGACCTTGCCGGTGTGAAGACGGCGCTGACGAAAGACGCGCTCGCCCAGCGCCCCGCCGACATGTGGCGCTACCGCGAGCTTTTGCCGGTGCGTAAATGTCAGGATATCGTCTCGCTCGGCGAGGTCACGACGCCGCTGATCCGGCTGCCCAAGCTCGGTGCAAAACTCGGCGGCGGCGAGATCATCGTCAAGGACGAGGGGCGCTTGCCGACCGGCTCGTTCAAGGCGCGCGGCCTCGTGATGGCGGTGTCGATGGGCAAGGCGCTCGGCATCAAGCATATGGCGATGCCGACCAACGGCAATGCCGGCGCGGCGCTTGCGGCTTATGCGACCTCCTGCGGCATCAAGACCACGATCTTCTGCCCGGCCGATACGCCGGAGGTGAACGTCAGCGAGATCGAGCTGCAGGGCGCCACCGTCTACCGCGTCAACGGCTATATCGACGATTGCGGCAAGATCGTCGGCGAGGGCAAGGCGAAAGTCGGCTGGTTCGACACCTCGACCTTGAAGGAGCCGTACCGCATCGAAGGCAAGAAGACGATGGGGCTCGAACTCGCCGAGCAGCTCGGCTGGGACGTGCCCGACGTGATCTTCTATCCGACCGGCGGCGGCACCGGCCTGATCGGCATGTGGAAGGCGTTCGACGAACTAGAGAAAATCGGCTTCATCGGCAGCAAGCGCCCGCGCATGGTCGCGGTGCAAGCCTCCGGCTGCGCGCCCATGGTGCGCGCCTATGAGGCCGGCACCGAGCATGCGACGCGCTGGGAGGACGCTCACACCATCGCGTCAGGCATTCGCGTGCCGCAGGCGATCGGCGACTTTCTCATTTTGCGCGCGGTGCGGCAGAGCAACGGTTTTGCCATTGCCGTCGACGACGATAAGATCTCATCGGCGCTCAGCGAGGTCGCGCGCGAGGAGGGGCTGTTGCTCTGCCCCGAAGGTGCTGCCACCTACGCCGCCTACAAGGACAGCCTCGCCGACGGCCGCGTCAGCAAGTCCGACCGCGTGATGCTGTTCAATTGCGCCACAGGCCTGAAATACCCGCTGCCGCCGGTCACCCGCACGCTCGATCGTCATAAGCCGATCGACTATTCGCAGTTCTAGCGCGGCATTTCGTCCCTTCACGAACGATCCCTCTTCCCGTACGCGGGAAGAGACAAAAACAACAATGACATTGCTGGGAGAAGACAATGAAGGCCGCCTGGGCTGCGCTGATTGCTATTCTCGCTGTTGCAGGCGCCGCGCGCGCCGACGACTATCCCTCGCGTCCCATCACCATCATCGTTCCCTTCGCCGCCGGCGGTCCGTCGGATGCGATGGCGCGAGTGCTTGCCGAGCGGATGCGGACATCGCTTGGGCAGCCGCTGGTGATCGAGAACGTCACCGGCGCGGGCGGCTCGATCGGCGTCGGCCGCGCCGTGCATTCGGCCCCCGACGGCTACACGATCTCGTTCGGCCATCTCGGCACCCACGTCGCCAACGGCGCCGTCTACAAGCTCAATTACGACCTGGTCGCGGACCTGGAGCCGGTGGTGCTGCTGCCGAGCAATCCGATGATCGTCGTCAGCAAGAACGCGGTGCCCGCGACCTCGCTGAAGGAGCTGCTGGACTGGCTGAAGTCGCGACCGTCGCCGCCGACCGCCGGCACCGCCGGCGCGGGCTCGGGTAGCCACATCGCCGGGGTCTATTTCGAGAGCGTCAGCGGCATCAAGCTGCAATACGTACCGTATCGCGGCACCGCGCCCGCCCTGAACGATCTCATTGCCGGCCAGATCGACGTCATCGTCGACCAGACCTCGAACTCCATCAACCAGGTCCGCGCCGGCACCATTCGCGCCTACGCCATCACCGATGACAAGCGCCTGTCGTCGGCGCCCGACATCCCGACGGCGGAGGAGGCGGGCCTGAAGGGCTTCAACATGACGCTGTGGTCAGGCATGTGGGTGCCGAAGGGCACGCCGAAAGCGATCGTCGCCAAACTCAATGCCGCAGCCGTGGAAGCGCTGAACGATCCCGGCGTGAAGAAGCAGCTCGAAAGCCAAGGGCTTGAGATGACGCCGCAGGATCAGCTCACGCCCGAAGCCCTCGGCGCCCGCCAGAAGGCGGAGATCGCGAAGTGGTGGCCAATGATCAAGGCGGCGAACATCAAGGTGGAGTGAGCGCCGTGTCGCCGGGGCTCGGCGCCAGCGTATCACGTCTCGGTTTGATCAGAGCCGGACAGGGCCATCCGCAGACATTCAAGCAGAGCGGGCGTGGAGAACGGCTTCGCCAGAAAGCAGATAGCGCCCGCCTTCAGCGCGCGGTCCCGCACGGCATCGTCGGGAAAAGCCGTCATGAAAATGAAGGGCGTGTGGTGACCAAGGCTGCGCATGTGCGTCAAGAGCTCAAGGCCGCCCATCAACGACATCTGCACATCCGCGATCACGCAGGACGTCGTCTTCAGTTCGGCCGATTGAAGAAATTCGTCAGCGGAGCGAAAGATGTTGACCGTGTATCCCCGCGACCTCAGCAGATTATTGGTCGCAAGGCGGACTGATCGATCATCGTCAATGACGGAAATGGCCGAGGGGATTGACAAGATGATCGCTCCTGATCGGGAGCCGCCGATCACGGTGCCGCACTTGACGAAAGTGAGCCCTTGGAGCGAGCTTGAAAAGCATACTTAGGTTTGCACCTTTCCGCCCGGGCGTGAGATTCCGAGCGCCTCCACCATTCTGACGAGATCGGCCAACGACTTGGCGCCCATTTTCCGCATGATCTGCCCGCGGTAGATCTTGACGGTAATCTCAGCCAATCCGAGCTCGGCAGCGACTTGCTTGTTCATCAGGCCGGACGCCACCAGGGCGAGGATGTCGCGCTGGCGCGCGCTCAAACCCTCGAATCGGGACCGCACTCCCGCGACCGACTCCTCGGCATTGCGTCGCTTGCGATCCCGTTCGATCGCGGCCTGAACCGCATCCAGCATGTCCTGGTCGCGCACCGGCTTGGTCAGAAAATCAATGGCGCCGCTCTTCATGGCCCTGACGGTCATCGGAATATCACCATGACCGGTGATGAAGATAATGGGCGTGTGAATGTTCGCCTTCGCTAGGTCCGACTGCAGGTCAAAGCCGCTTGAGCCCGGCAGGCGGATGTCGAGCACAAGGCAGCTGGGGACCGCCGGTGGCTTGGCTTCCATGATCTCCGCCGCGGAGCCGAAAGCCTCGACCTTGAGGCCGACGGATTGAAAGAGGTTGGTGAGCGCACGGCGCATCGATGGATCGTCGTCGACGATCAAGACGATCGGATCGTCGGAACTCGTCTGCACCGTCGCCACCTTGGGAAGGTCGGTCACGACGTGTCCTCGATCGGCAAGGGCAGGGCAATCTGGAATGTTGCTCCGCTTCCGTCATTGGGGAAGGCCGAGAGCCGGCCCGCATGAGCCTCGATGATCGATCGGCAGATCGACAGTCCCATCCCCAGGCCGCTCGGCTTTGTCGTGAAGAAAGGTGTGAAGATGCGCTCCGTCGCGCCGTCGCCGAGGCCGACCCCGCTGTCTGTCACGATCAGGAGCATGCGGCCTTCGCCGTGCTCGCTCGCCTGGCTGGAGCGGATCGCAAGCTCGCGCGGACGGTCCACATTGGCGTGCATGGCTTCAATCCCGTTCATGACTAGGTTGATCAGCACCTGCTGCAGCTGGATCCGGTCGCCGCAAACGCTGGGTAGAGCGGACGCCAGCTCCATTCGTACCGACACGGCATGGGTGGCAAGCTCGCGGCGGACGAGCGCCACCGTCTCCCTGACGAGCTGGTTCATGTCGACCGGAGCCATCTCGATCTCGGTCTTCTTCGCAAGCGTTCTGATCCGGCGGATCACCTCGCTGGCGCGATTGGCGTCCTCGACGATCCATTCCACGGAACGGCGTGCGGCATTCAGTTGGGCTGGTTCGCGGCCGAGCCATCCGATACAGGCATCCGCATTGGAGATCACGGCGGCCAAGGGCTGATTGATCTCGTGGGCGATCGAGGCCGTGAGTTCGCCGAGCATCGTGACGCGCGTCACGTGAGCTAGTTCGGCTTGCGCCTTGCGCAGTGCTTCTTCGGCCTGCTCGGCGCGGATGGCCGCCGTCACGTCGCTGCTGACGCCACGATAACCGAGAAAGTTGCCGTTCGCGTCGTGCAAGGGCTTGCCGCTGGTGCGCACGTAGATCGGAGATCCGTTGCGATCCTTGCTTCGGTAGACCAGGTCGCGAAACGGAAGGTGGGCATCGAGCGTCGCGCGATGCCGCTCCCACTTCTCGGGCTCGAGCTCGGCATCGGGTGGAATGTCCCAACGGGCGAGACCGATCACGCCCGTGGGCACGGGACCGGCCGTGTCGGCATGTTCCGAAATCCGTGTGATACGGTGGTCCGGCCCGCTCTCCCAAAACCAGTCCGAGGCGGTTTCGGCATAGTCGCGAAATCGCTGCTCGGACAGCTTGAGCTCGTCAAAGGCTTTTTGCAGCGCTTGTCTGGCGGCAAACTGCTCGGTGACATCGACGTGGGTGCCGATGATTTCCGTGACATCGCCGTCCCCGCCGACGACGGGATGCCCCTCCGTATGGACGTGTCGTACGGAACCGTCCGGACGCAAAATCCGAAAATCAACTTCGAAAGGCTGCTTTTGCCGGATTGCCTGACGTTCCACATCGACGATCCGGCGAAAGTCTTCGGCGAGGATCCGTTGTTGGAAAGCCTGCGCCGACAGATCGATCTGGTCCGGGTTGAATCCGAACAGGCGATAGAGTTCGGCCGATCGGTAGGCAAACTCCTGACTGCGCACGTTCCAGGCCCAGCTGCTCGTGTGGCTGAGGCGCTGGGCTTCGGTCAGATAGGCTTCGCTGCGACGCAGCCGCTGTTCGGTTTCCTTTGCCGTAGTGACGTCAGTGACCGCTCCGACAAACTCGATGTGGCCGGATCCATGTCTCACCACGCGTGCCACGGAATGGAGATATTTGATGGTTCCATCGGGCATCAGCAGGCGATATTCATGGTCGAAATCGCCGACCTCACGGAAGGCCCGATCAAGGGTCTTGCTGACCGCATTGCGATCTTCCGGATGAATGCGCTGGAAAACGAAATCGAGCGTCGGTTTGACCTGCGGGTCACATTGGAAGATGCGAAAGGTCTCCCTGGACCAGACGGCCTCGCGGGTTGCCAGGCTCAGGCCGAAGCTGCCGGTGCGGCTCAACTCCTGCGCTTGGGCAAGGTAGGCCTCGCTCTGCCGCAGCGCATCCTCCGCCTCCTTGCGCTGGGTGATGTTTTCGCAGGCGACCAGCACGATCGGCGTGCCGTCGCCGCGTCGCATGGCCTTGGCGTTCTCACGGACCCAGAGAACCGAGCCGTCCTTCCGGACCTTGCGAATCTCCCAGGTGTGCGACTGGTCCACGGTTTCCAGGCACAGCCCGACACAGCGACGGACGAAATCGCGGTCCTCTTCGAAAAAGACGTTCAGCACAGATTGGCCGGTCAACTCGGCCGCCGTGTAGCCCAGTTGCGCGGCGCCAAATGTATTTACGTTGAGCACCGTTCCGGCCGGATCGACCATGAAATACATGACCGGATTGTGCTCGAACACTTGTCGCCATTGCTTCACGGCGTCGCGCAGGTCGGCATTGTCCTGCCGCCAGCCATCCCCAGTCGCGGACTCGCCTTTCCCCGCATTGCCGAGAGATCGAAGCGCCGCAAGGCCGCCGAGCAGGAATTGCGCGGCCGAATTCCCTAGTTTTGCGATCTGGCCAGGCATCATCGCAAGCGTCCCGGCCCGCGTGGGGCAGGGAGAGTAGAGCACTTTGCGACAGCAGGGGCAATTCCCTGATCAAAGCAGGATTCCGCATCGAAAGTTCGCGGGCTCCGTGCAGCTTGCCAGCGTTGCGCCGTCTCGTTGCGAGCGGACGAAACTCCGGTAAATCACCGGACAAACCTATGTATAGGTCGCGCAATCCTAGTCATACGCTGCATTTACCTCCGTACAATTGAGCGGCCCGTCACATGGGGACTAGTCTCACCGGCAATCCAGTGGTGTCGATCGCAACGCTTGAACAGTTGAGTAGCGCGGGGTCGTGCACTCAAGAGGCCAGCTTCGCCTCCGCCGGCGCTGACTTGCCGATGATCTGGTCACGATTGAGAAGCCGCATTTCGTTGACGAACGTGATGATTGTGCATCAGCGCCCGTGGGGATCCTCGACCGTCAGAGGCGCCCATCAGAGGCCAGGAGGAGAGGATCATGTGCGATAAGCCCGAACACTCCGAGCGCCCTTCCGCCGCAAAAAGCTGCGCCGTCTGCAGCGGGAAGTTCGGCCTGATCCGGTATTATTCCTGGCGAGCGCCGCTTTGCTCCCGGAAATGTCTCGATCGCTTCAGAGCGCGCCGCGAACGCGATCGCCGATGGCTGTTTCGGTCTCAGGCGGCGTAAGCACCAGTCACCGGATCCGCTGCGTTCGGCAATTCTGTATCGGGAGGCTGCGCGTTGAACCGTTGTTGCAAGCTCCTCTTGGCGATCACGCTGCCGCTTTCGTTGATGACTGGAGCGGAGGCGGACGAGGCCGGACAGGATGGCGCACATCGTCATCCGCCTCGGGATCTGCTCCTCCACGAGCAGTTCTATTCGAGTTGGCACATGCCGGACAATCCGGTGCTGACTTGCTGCAACAACCGCCGACTGCTACCCGACCGAGATACGGCGGGTCGAGGGGAGCATCTACGCGCTGCGCCGGGAAGACGGGAAATACATCCTCATTCCGCCTCAGAAGGTCGAGCGAAACAGGGATAATCCCGACGGCCGCAACCATCTTTGCGCGCCGCCGCCGTCCGCCTCTCTCGTCGACACGGTCTACTGCTTTGCGCTCGGAGGTGCCACATGAGGTTCATATTGGTGAACGGCAGGACCCCTTTTCGCAAAACGTCCTGCCTCTGGTGCTGCGAGGAGATCAGCGGCGGCTATCTGCGCGATGCGAAGACGCTGCTGCCCTACTGCGGCTACGAGTGTTACGCGCTTCATGGCGAAGCTGCGCCGCTGATCGAGGGGCGCACACGAGCGGCGTCTTGAGCGGATAGGAGGGCGAAACGGGCGGTGGATTTGCCGTCCGGGCGAGAGGACATCGCGATGAGATTCATGTTCGTCAATCAGGAAGGGCCTCGCCACGGCGGTACCTGCAGCGCGTGCGCGCAGCCGCTGGGCGCGAGTTACGTCCGCCATGTGCCCGCTGAGCGGCGGTACTGCGACTATGATTGCTACCGTCGATATCAGCAGACGGCGGTGGAAATGCTCTGGCCTTACCGCAGTTCGCTCGAAGCGATCACGGTGTCGAGCTGGAACTGGATACTGCAGACGGGCGCGCTCTCGCGCTCGCTGACGGAAGCATTTCTGCGCGCGTACGAACCCTCTGACCACGGAAGGAGGTGACGGCTCGCCAAACGATGCGGACCCGCGCAGAGAGGTCGGTCGCAGTCACTGCATCCAGCTTCACGCCGCGTCCAGCCCCGGCGTCGCGAAGCTAGGGCGCGGCGGCTGCGGCCGATGCCGTCGGCATCGCGCCCCTGTTCGGCGTCGTAACGCGCTGCTCGGACTTCCCCGCGACGACGCTGCTGGCCTCAAACCTCGCACGATAGACCAGCACGTTCTCGATCACGCGCTGGACGTAGTTGCGCGTCTCCGACAGCGGGATGCGCTCGACCCAGTCGACCGGATCGACCTTGGGATCCCTGGGGTCGCCGCGCGCCTGCACCCATTCGCGCACGCGGCCCCGGCCGGCATTGTAGCCGGCGAAGGTCATGATCTGGTTGCCGCGATATTCCGACATGAGCGCACTGAGCTCGGCCGCGCCCATCTGCGTGTTGTAGACGGGATCGGAGACCATCTTGTCCCAGTCATAGGTCAGGCCGAAGCGCTTTGCGGTGTCGCGGCCCGCTTCCGGCGTCACCTGCATCAGCCCGACTGCGTTGGCGGCCGATTTGTCGCGCTGGTCGAACGAGCTTTCGGTGCGCGCCACCGAATAGATCACGCTGGGATCGATCGCGGGCGCCACCTGCTTATGTTCAGGGATGCCGATGGTCGGGAAGGCGTAGTGATCGAGCGCGAGCCCGCGCGCCAGCGCCGACTTGCCGACCTCCAGCATCACGCGCGCATCGTTGCGCCGGCCGGCGAGCTCGCCGAGCGCTTCGAGTGCGGCGACGTCGGTGCTCTCCTTGGCAAAATCCTCGGCGAAGTAAAACACCATGTCGCGCTCACCGACGCCGTAGAGCATGTCGGCGGCGCGCACGCGCTCGTCCGCGGGCGGCGCGTCGACTGCTGCCAGCACGGGCGAGGGCGCACGCAGCTCGATGCGGTCGAGACCGAGCCTGGCGCGGGCGAGCTGGCCGTAATAGGCGGTCGGATAGCGCGCCGCCGCCTGATAGCTCAGGCGCGCATCGGCCGGTGCGTTCATTGCCTCGGCCGCGCGGCCGCGCCAATAATGCGCGCGCGACAGCGCGATCGGATTGGCGGAGCCTTCGTCGATCGCGGCGAAATGCGTCATCGCCGCCTTGGGATCATCGAGATAGCGTAGCGCGATCCAGCCGCACATGAAGTGATAGTCGGCGCGATAGACCTCCATCGCGGGCACGGCTGCCGAGCGCACCAAATCATAGGCGGTTTTGAACTTGCCCTGGTCGAGCAGCTTTCGCGCGAGCAGGCGGCGCTCGCGCCACCAGGCGTCGGTGTCTTGCGCCGCCATCGTATCGGGCGCGGCGGCCAGGATCACCTCGGCCGCGTCGTCGATGCGGTCATTCTGGAGATGCCATTGCGCGCGGCACAGCACATAGCCGAGGTCGCGGCGCGCCTCGGCCGAAATGTCCTCCAGGTAATCCTTGGCCTTGCTGGCCTTGCCGGTGACTGCGGCGCAGGCCTTGACGATCGCGAGCGCATCCTCGCCGAGCCGCTTGGCTGCGCGCCGCGCTCCCGCATAGTCCTTGGCGCCGAGCCGCTTGTCCATGCGGGCGCGATGATCCTCGGCGGTCAGGAGATCGCGGAACGCTTGGTAGGAATCCTCCTCACTGCGCTCGGACAATTCGTCCGTGCGCCAGGCATCGCGCACGAGACGCGCGGCCCTGTCGCTGTCGCCCTCGGTCATCAGCACGCGGGCGAGCGCGAACTTGCCCTTGGCGCTGGTCGGCCGGTCCATCGTGAATTTGTGCACGGTCGCCGCGTTGGCCTTCTCCTGCCACAGCCGCGCCTCGGCGCGGCGGCGGAGCAGCGCGCTGCTCGGCCAGTCCGGATTGGCGGCGAGGAAGGCGGCGTAGCGCTTGAAATTCGCCGTGCTTTCGGAATGGCGCAGCATAAACCAGTCGGCGAGTTTCTGTCCGGCCGGGTCGGCAATGCGGTCGCGCGCCGCGCTGGCGTCCTCGGTCTTGCCCTTCCGCGCGAGATCGATGGCATCCTTCAGCGCGGCGAGATCGCCAGTCAGCGGCGGGGCTGCCGGCTTGTCCGAGGGCGCGTCGTCCTGCTTCTTCGACTTGCGCTTGGCCTCGGCATGCTTGCCGTGCCGCGCCTTGCCGGCGGAGGCGTGGCGCTGCTTGCCGGTTTTCGCCTCATGCGTCTTCTTCGGCGCGGACGATTTGTGACCGCTCTTCGCTGCCAGCTCTGTAGGGATGAAGGCCAAAGCGGCCACGGCAACGACACACGCGAGCGAGCGTAGGCACTGGTTCATTCCGTGGTCCCCCTGCGAAACCAGTACAAACCAAAGTCCGCGACGAGATGCGGCTCGAGAATCAAAACGGCGTCAAAATGGTGACACGACGTCGTTTCGCATCCTGAAGCTGTTCCAACAATGCGGCGAAATACGGATGGAGCCAGGGAACCTGTGCAACGGCGGGGCGAGCGGGTCTCTTAACCTTCATTAACGAATACGGCTCGCGCGACGGTTGCGGCGGTTCAGGACGCCTCGAAGCGGCCAAATTGCGCGTATTCCCGGCTGCAAATCCGTTGTATTGGGTTCCAAAGCCTTTCCCCTTCAGCCCATTGTCCCGCGCCCATGCCGATTTTCAACCAGTCGATCCGGCGCAAGATCGTCGGGATTGCGCTCGGCCTCATCATCCTGATGGTCGTCACCGCGATCCTGTCGATGGTGATGTCCAGCCGCGTCGGCCATCTTCTGGATGAGCTGACCGCGCGGTATATTCCGGCTTACGGCCACCTGGCGCGGTCCAATGTGCGTTCGCTGGAGCGGGCGCTGGCGATGCGGCGCATGGTGATCGCCAAAATGCAAACGCCGCCGGACGAGGAGGGCTTTGCGGCGCGGCTGAAGATCTTCAGGGAAACGGACGCCCAGGTCGAGCAGGAGGCCGAAGCCGCGCGAAAGCTGATCAACGCGATCATCGACGATGAGAGCACACCGTCGGACAACGCGGCACTCGCCCGGATCGAGACGCGCATCGAGAATGCAGTCAAGGAGCTTCGCCGCGAACTCGACGAGGAGGACGCCAAGCTGCTCCGGCTGCTCGATGCCAAGGACTTTGCGGCCACGCGCGACGTGCTCGTCCATGTGGACGCGCTCCGCGATCTCTTCACCCAGCGGATCGATGCGATCCGCGCCGAGATGCTCTCGCAGGTGTTCGTGAGCACCGCGCAGGTGATCCGCCATCAGCGCCAGGCGATCATCGTCTCGGGCATCGTGACCATCCTCGCGGCGATCGTCGGACTTGCCTTTGCGATCATGGTCTCCACCGGGATCACGCGACCGGTCCGGCTCTTGCTGGCCGGCACCCGCGAAGTCGAGGCGGGCCGCTTCGACAAGACCATCAGTGTCTCGACGCAGGACGAGATTGGCGAACTCGCCTCCGCCTTCAATCGCATGGTCGAGCAATTGCGCCAGAACGAGCGCATCCGCGAGACCTTTGGCCGCTACATCGATCCCAAGGTGGTGCAGGGGCTGATTGACCGGCCGGAGGTCGCCGTCGACGGCCAGCGCCGGGTGATGACCATCATGTTCTGCGACATGAGCGGCTTCACCGCGATGAGCGAGGGCATGACCCCGCGCGGCCTGGTCAAGGTGATGAACCACTATTTTACCGTCATGTCCGGTCCGATCAGGAGCAACCGCGGCATCATCGACAAATATATCGGCGACGCCATCATGGCCTATTGGGGCCCTCCCTTCATCGAGGAGGAAGAGCCGGCGCTGCTCGCAGGCCTTGCTGCGATCGAAATGGCCGATCAGGTGCCCGCGCTGCAGAAGCAATTGCCGGATCTGCTCGGCATCCGCGCCATGCCCGGGCTTTGCGATCTGCGGATCGGCATCGCCACCGGCGAGGTCCTGACCGGCAGCATCGGCTCCGAGCTGATGATGAGCTTCACCGTGATGGGCGACGCCGTGAACCTCGCCTCACGACTGGAGGCCGTCAACAAGACCTATGGCACCCGTATCCTGATCTCGCAGGCGACGGCGGACGCGATCGGCTCGCACCTCGGATTGCGCGAGGTCGACCGTCTTGCGGTCGCCGGCCAGAGCGCGCCGCAAACGATCTTCGAGGTGATGGGCCGGGCAGGCGCACTCACGGCCGCGCATGAGAGCCTGCGTTCTCACTACGCCGAAGGCCTCGCCGCCTATCGCGCCCGCCTCTTCGACGAGGCCCGCGCCGGCTTCAACGCGGCACTTGAAGCCGTCCCAGGCGACGGCCCCTCGCGGGCAATGCTTGCTCGTATCACGCGGTTCGAGGCCCATCCGCCGGACGAGGGCTGGGACGGCGCCTGGCGGTTGGAGCAGAAATAGTCGGCCGCGCGGGAAAAATTGATTCTACTCGATAACGATGTTCGCAGTGACCTATTTCCCGGGCTTAGGTTTGGTGTCCTTGAGGCGTTTGATGGGGACACGCCGATGACAGAACTTGAGAACAGGCTCGAACGGTTCGAGACGCTCACCGCCGAATGCGAGCTGATCGCCAGGCTCGCCACCGACAGCACCAAGCGTGAGTTTTATCTGAAGCTCTCGGAGCGGTATCGCCAGCTGGCGGTGGACATGCGGCAGGCCATAGCGAGCCAAGCTGCGGCCTGACGCCGGCAATCCGTTCTTAACACTTGGCGCGCATCCTCAATGCAGATGCGGGGACGCCTGCGGCGATTTTCCGCAGTGGAAATGCCGGCGCCCGCTGCGGTGCAGCGCGCCTCGCGAGATTGTTTTGTCGTGCCTCACAGGGCGATCCCATGCGCCTCCTTGCGGTCATCATGTTTGGACTCATGACGGCAGCCTGCAACCAGGAGCAGGAGATCACCGGCTCGACCCCGGTGTGCGCGATGCGGAACTTTACCTCCTTCAATCCCCGCGACATGACCCAGTGCGTTGCCGCCTGCAAGGCGTGCGACCACGGCAACACGGTCACCTGCAGCACGTCGTGCACGCTCAAGGGCGCCCGCTGAGCGGCTCCGCCTCCTGGTTCGGGGCCGACGGTGTCTCGACGGTGTTTTGGCACCGGAACGATTCACATGGATCAATCATTGAAAGGATGGCAGGACGCGGAGTCCTTTGGAATGGGTATGCTCGATCCCGGTCGGTTCCTGGTGTCATGCTCTCACTGCGCAGCCTGGCCGATGGCCGCCAATGTAAGACGTTCGAGCTGGTCGGCTTCGCCGAACGAGGTCCGCTTCGTTTGCCCGCGCTGCCGCCGCGAGGAGACCGCGATCATCTCCGCCTCCGGCGAGTTGACGCCGATCCGGCGCGTCGACGTCCCGCCGCGCGACGTCACCGCGGCCTGGGCTCAGGCCCAGCGCCCAAGAGGGCGAGCGTAGCCCGCCGTTTAAGGAGAAGAGGCCGAGCGCAGCCAGCTGAGGGCAAGAGGGCGCGCGTCACCATCCGTCGGGACCTCTGATGAGGCAGTTGGAACTGCCGCGGGAGGTGATCCAAGCAGGTGCAAATGTGCTAGGATCGTCGGCATGAGTTCATCCATGCCCCGTCCAATCCTGCCGCCCCTCGGCGACCGTTTCCGCCTTAACCCGGTCGCGGCGCGCCTTGCGCCGCTGTTCGGCTTCGCGCTGCTGATCGTGTCATGCGCGCTGGCAAGCTTTGCATTCGCCTGTGCCACGCCGTTTGCGGCTTGCGCGGTTGTCGCCGCCGCCATGCTGCCGCTGCGTCCGGCGCTGCTCGTCGTCACGGGCGCCTGGCTGGTGAACCAGGGCATCGGCTTCGGCGCGCTGCACTATCCGATCGACCCCAGCACTATCGCCTGGGGCTTCGTCATCGGCGCTGCTGCGCTGCTATCGACCGCAGCAGCATCGACGGTCCTCCGTAGGCTGCCGCAAGGCCGCACGCCGCTGATGCTTGCGATTGCATTCGTTGCCGCCTACGCGGTCTATGAGTTCGCGCTGCTTGCCGCGACGCCGGTCCTGGGCGGCGAGGGCGCCTTCACCGCCGCCATCGTGACACGGATCGGGCTGACCAGCGCCATCTGGCTCGCCGGCCTCGTCGCCGCCTGTGAGATCGTCCGTCTGGCCGATCCGTTCGGGCGCGCGATGCGGAACGCCTGAGCGCCAACCAAGGCACTGAAGTCCGGTCAGGCCGATAACCGGACCTTTGCCCAGCGCTGCAAGGCGACCGCTGTCCAAACCGTCTCGACAAACCCGAACGGCCAGGCGCCCTGGAGAAAGCCATAGACCCCGCTGAGCGCGCAGGCTGCCGCGAAGGCCAGCACGAAATGCGGTCCGCGCGGCTCGAGCGCGTAAACAGCAGCATCGCACTGATCGCAGTCCGAAGATTGTGATTGCGTCCATCAGCCGGCCGGAGGCTTCGGCTTCTTGGCGACACCGCGGGTGTGGAAGACGGCGGACCCCATCACCGGCCACAGCGCGGCCGTCGCGGTCAGAACGGTCGCGGCGCACATTGCAGCCAGCACGGACGATCGGATTTTCAAGCCGCGCGTCCGCGATCGACAGACGATCCAGACCCAGGCGCAGACCACGACGGCGATGGACAGTTTCGCCATCAGCCCGTGCGCACGGTCGAGCACCGCGATCAGGCTGCCCACGCTGGCGAGCACGACAGCGGGTACCCTGCGCCCTCTTGGACAAGAGGGTGAAGCGACGAAGCAAAGCTCGGGCGGAATCAGCCGCGAGAACGCGAAGCGTGTCTGCAAGTTGAATCTGCATTGGCGGATGGCGATTGCTGCCCCTTGCTCCGTCATTGCGAGCGCAGCGAAGCGATCCAGAGTCTTTCCGCGGAGGATTCTGGATTGCTTCCGCCTTCGCTAAAGCTTCGGCGGACAAGTCGCTCCGCTCGCAAAGACGATGTGGAGAGAGTGTGCACAACACTTCGATCTGTGGCCTGGACGCAGCGCCCTTGCAGCGCGTCCGGACAGGCGGGGAGATGAAGGCGCCGACTCACCTTGGCTGCGCCTCGTGGTCGCGCCGAAGTTGCAACGCAGGCACGCACCGGAAACTTGAAGTGGATTGTCCTCCCGCCGGG
Source organism: Bradyrhizobium sp. Kon56 (assembly GCF_055807635.1). NCBI lineage: Bacteria > Pseudomonadati > Pseudomonadota > Alphaproteobacteria > Hyphomicrobiales > Nitrobacteraceae > Bradyrhizobium > Bradyrhizobium sp. Kon56. Next base: position 115,819 of record NZ_JBVVOU010000016.1, read on the forward strand.
GGTATCGCAGTAAGCTCGATCGTGTCCTCACGGCCACGATTGTGCCGTCCGTGCAACACCCGTCACGGATTTAACCATCTTCTCTGTCCGTTCGCATCGACGCCGCTTTTTGGCCACACCCGAACATGAATAAAATCACTCGAATATTTTAGCGGCAGCGGTGATCCTGGAAGACGACGGAAATCCCCAAGGTCGATTCAAAAGGTCGATTAAAGTCTTGGCTCTGATTTTTCGGGTCTGAAAGGGTTGGCCGGGGAAACTGGTTTGCGATGGACGCGAAGAGCAACATCAAGCAGAGGCTGCCGAGCCGTCACGTGACGGAAGGTCCTGCGCGCGCGCCCCATCGCTCCTACCTCTACGCCATGGGTCTGACCACCGACCAGATCCACCAGCCCTTCGTCGGCGTCGCCTCGTGCTGGAACGAGGCCGCGCCCTGCAACATCTCCCTGATGCGCCAGGCGCAGGCGGTGAAGAAGGGCGTCGCAGCCGCCGGCGGCACGCCGCGCGAGTTCTGCACCATCACCGTGACCGACGGCATCGCGATGGGGCATGACGGCATGCGCTCCTCGCTGCCGTCGCGCGAATGCATCGCCGATTCCGTCGAACTGACGATCCGCGGCCACGCCTATGACGCTCTCGTTGGCCTGGCCGGCTGCGACAAGTCGCTGCCGGGCATGATGATGGCGATGGTCCGTCTCAACGTGCCCTCGATCTTCATCTATGGCGGCTCGATCCTGCCCGGCAATTTCCGGGGCCAGCAGGTGACCGTGCAGGACATGTTCGAAGCCGTCGGCAAGCACTCGGTCGGCGCAATGTCGGACGAGGACCTCGACGAGATCGAGCGCGTGGCGTGCCCCTCGGCGGGTGCCTGCGGCGCGCAGTTCACCGCCAACACGATGGCGACCGTCTCCGAGGCGATCGGGCTGGCCTTGCCGTACTCGGCCGGTGCTCCGGCACCCTATGAAATTCGCGACGCCTTCTGCATGACCGCGGGCGAGCAGGTCATGGAGCTGATCGCCCAAAACATCCGGCCACGCGACATCGTCACCCTCAAGGCGCTGGAGAATGCCGCCGCCGTGGTCGCCGCGTCCGGTGGCTCGACTAATGCTGCACTGCACCTGCCGGCAATCGCGCACGAGTGCGGCATCAAGTTCGACCTGTTCGACGTCGCCGAAATCTTCAAAAAGACACCGTACGTCGCGGATTTGAAGCCAGGCGGCCGTTATGTCGCCAAAGACATGTTTGAAGTAGGTGGCATACCGCTTCTGATGAAGACGCTGCTCGACAACGGATTTCTCCACGGTGACTGCATGACCGTCACCGGTCGAACGATCGCCGAAAACCTCAAAAGCGTGAAGTGGAATCCGCACCAGGACGTGGTGCACCCGGCAGACAAGCCCATCACCGTCACCGGCGGTGTGGTCGGTCTGAAGGGCAATCTGGCGCCAGAAGGTGCGATCGTGAAAGTCGCGGGAATGTCCAACCTCAGGTTCACCGGTCCGGCCAGGTGCTTCGACCGTGAGGAGGATGCTTTCGAGGCCGTCCAGAAGCGCACCTACCGCGAAGGCGAAGTCATCGTGATCCGCTACGAGGGGCCGAAGGGCGGTCCCGGCATGCGGGAAATGCTCCAGACCACCGCGGCGCTGACCGGCCAGGGCATGGGCGGCAAGATCGCGCTCATCACCGACGGCCGCTTCTCCGGCGCCACCCGCGGCTTCTGCATCGGCCATGTCGGGCCGGAAGCCGCCATCGGCGGCCCGATCGGGTTGCTGGAGGACGGCGATATCATCGAAATCGACGCGGTCGCCGGTACCCTTAACGTAAAATTGAGCGACCAGGAGCTTGCCAAACGCAAGACCAAATGGACCGCTCGCGCGACTAACCACACGACGGGCGCGCTCTGGAAATATGCTCAGCAGGTTGGACCAGCGGTCGGTGGGGCAGTGACCCATCCGGGCGGCGCGCACGAGAAACAGTGCTATGCGGACATCTAGGCGTACCATCGTTGCATTTGTGTTGGGGGCTACTGCGCTGGCCGCGCCGGCGCTCGCCTTTGACGGCGCACCCGTCAGCCAGAAGGATGCGACCATCCCGGTGGTCACGACCTTGCCGGGCGCAGCAGGCAAGGTGCGCAATGTACCGCCAGTCGTGCCCCAGGAAACCTCGCTCAGCGCCCTGCAATATGCCGCGGAGGGTGGCCACCCCATCGCGCAGTGGAAGCTCGGCCGCATGTACGCCAATGGCGACGGCGTCGCCCAGGACGATGTGCGTGCGTTCGAGTATTTCACCCGCATCGCCAACGCGCACGCCGAAGACAGCCCGTCCGCGCCGCAGGCGCAGATCGTCGCCAACGCCTTTGTGGCGCTCGGCCGCTATTATCTCAGCGGCATCCCGAATTCGAAGGTCAAGCCGGACCAGGAGCGGGCGCGGGAGATGTTTTCCTATGCCGCGTCCTATTTCGGCAATGCGGATGCGCAATACGATCTCGCCCGCCTGTACCTGAAGACGCCGGACGCTTCGCGCGAGGATTTCCGCTACGGCGCGCGCTGGCTTGGGCTCGCCGCGCAGAAGGGTCAGCACGAGGCCCAGGCGCTGCTCGGCCAGATGCTGTTCAACGGTGACCGCCTGCCGCGGCAGGCCGCCCGCGGCCTGATGTGGCTGACGCTGGCGCGCGACAGCGCAGGCAGCGACGAGACCTGGATCAAGGAAAACTACAACCGCGCCTTCGCAAAGGCCTCCGACGACGATCGCGCCATGTGCCTGCAGATGCTGGAGCAATGGGTGCAGGGTCGACGGGAGTGATGGGTTGAGGCGGCCTCACGCCGCCTCAAGATCGAGATCCGCCCACACCGGCACGTGGTCCGACGGCTTCTCCCAGCTGCGCACATAGCTGTCGATGCCGACATTGGCGAGCCGGTCGCTGGCCTGTGGCGACAGCAGAAGGTGGTCGATCCGCAGGCCGTGGTTCTTCTGCCAGGCGCCGGCCTGGTAGTCCCAGAACGTGTAGAGCCCGGGCTCGTCGGTGACGGCCCGAAGCGCATCGGTCAGGCCGAGGCCGAGCAGGGACTGAAAACTTTCCCGCGTCTCGGCCTTGAACAGGGCGTCCTCGGTCCAGGCGGCGGGATTATGGACGTCCCGGGCATGCGGGATGACGTTGAAGTCGCCTGCGAGGATCAGCGGCTCCTCGGTCTTGAGGCGCTCCTTCGAATACTCAAGAAGCCGCGACATCCATTTGAGCTTGTAGGGATATTTCTCGGTGCCGACCGGATTGCCGTTGGGCAGATAGAGGCAGGCGATGCGCAGCACGCCGGACTTGAGCGTCACCACGCCTTCGAGGAAGCGGGCATGCGCATCCTTGTCGTCGCCGGCCAGCCCCGACTTGGTCTCGTCGAACCGGAGCTTGGAGAGCAGGGCGACACCGTTGAACGTCTTCTGCCCGTGGGTGACCACGTTGTAGCCGAGCGCCTCGATCTCCAGCCGCGGGAAGGCGTCGTCGACGCATTTGATCTCCTGGAGGCAGACGATGTCCGGCTGGCACTCCTTCAGCCAGGTCAGGAGGAGATCGATGCGCTGCCGGACCGAGTTCACGTTCCAGGTGGCTATTCTGATGGGCATCTTGGCGGCTCCGGGCAGGGGCCATGGTTAGAACAAAATGCAAACGCGCCCGTCAAGGACGCTGCGAAATCTCCCACAAAATTAACCCGGCTTAAGTCGGGCCTGGGCCATTGATCGTGAAAAGGTTTTTCGAATGGGACGGCCGAACAAAGCCATGAAGCGAACCGAGCCCCGCGACGGGTTGATCGGCGCGTTCCTGTACTGGCTCGGCGGCTACGAGATCGAGGACGGCCTGACCGCCGGTCTCAGCGAGCGCGAGCTGAGCCGCATCCGTGCCAAGCAGATCGACGCGGTGATACGCCTGATCCCGGTGACGATGGCCGTCACTATGCTCAACGTCGCGGTGGTGCTGATTTTGTTCTGGGGTCGTGGCTGGAACGACTTTCTCGCGATCTGGGGCATGACCCTCGCGACCGCCGCCTCGCTCGCGGTGCGCGCGTGGCGGCGCTCCCACCAAAGCCCGCCTCAGGAAGCCTCACCCCGCGCCGCGCGGCAGATGTTGCGGCAGGCGTTCTTCCTCGCCGCAATCTGGGGCACGCTGCCGGTCGCGCTGTTCAGCCGCATCGAGCCGACCAGTCAGCTCATTCTGGCCTGCCTTATGGTCGGCATGATGTCCGGCGGTGCCTTCACGCTCTCGACCTTCCCGCGTGCGGGCCTTGTCTATCTCGCGACGACGACGATCGCCTGCGCCGGTGCGTTGCTGTTATGCGGCACCGGGCCTTACCTCGTGACCGCCGTGTTCCTGCTGCTGTTCGCGTTCTTCATGGCGCGCAACATCGTCTCGCAAGGCAATCTGTTCCTTGGCAATCTCAAGGCCCAGCTTGAGCTCGAGCGCCAGACCGAGATCATCTCGCTGTTGCTGAAAGATTTTCAGGAGAACGCCAGCGACTGGCTGTGGCAGACCGACGCCGAAGGGCATTTGGTCGACGTGCCCGAGCGCTTCGCCGCGGTCGCACAGCTGCCACTGCCCTTGCTGAAGGGCTCGCATTTCGCCGACGTGCTCGACATGCTGTGCCCCGAAGACAAGAGCGCGGCCTACAATGTCGTCGGCCTGATGGAGCACGCCGAACCGCTGCACGAGATGAATCTCAAGGTCGTCGCCGGCGGCGAGGCGCGGCTGTGGTCGCTCACCGCGAAGCCGGCCTACGACCGCGACGGTCAATTCCTCGGCTATCGCGGCTTCGGCCGCGACGTGACCGAGCGCTGGCGCGCGGAAAAGGCCGAGGCCGAGAGCCGCGCCAAATCGGATTTCCTCGCGGTGATGAGCCACGAGATCCGCACGCCGATGAACGGCGTGCTCGGGCTTGCCAGCATGCTTCTGGAGACAAAACTCGATCCGGAGCAGCACGAGGCCGTCACCACGATCCGCGAGTCCGGCGACAATCTCCAGCGCATCCTCAACGACATCCTGGACCTCTCCAAGCTCGAGGCCGGACGCTTCGCATTCGAGGTGATCGACTTCGCGCCGCAGGCGCTGGTAGAGACATTGGCGACCGTCGTGCGCGCGAGTGCCAAGAGCAAGGGGCTCGCGGTCAAGGTCAAGCTCGATCCGAACCTGCCGCCGACGCTGCGCGGCGATGTCGCGCGTATCCGCCAGGTCCTGCTCAACCTCGCATCCAACGCGGTGAAGTTCACCGACCAAGGCGAAGTCACGATCGCAGCCGTCTGTCAGGCCCGCCGCGATCTGCTCGCCACCGTCGAATGGAGCGTGACCGACAGCGGTATCGGCATCGCCCCCGAGAAGCTTGGCCAGCTCTTCTCCGACTTCGCGCAGGCCGACGCCTCGATCAGCCGCCGCTTCGGCGGGACCGGGCTTGGGCTTGCGATCTCCCGGCGCATCATCGAACAGATGGGCGGCACCATCGGCGTCACCTCGACGCCGGGCGAGGGCTCGACATTCAGCTTCACGCTGGTGCTGCCCTGGAGCCAGGAGCAGGCATCCGACTACATTGCCGACCGCGACGAAGCCGACGACCTCAAGGCGCGTATCGCGAGTCTCGACCGACCGCTGAGGGTGCTGGTCGCCGAGGACGACGCCGTCAACCGCATGGTCGTGAGCAAGATGCTTGGCGCCTTCGATGTCGAGTTGCGCGTCGTGACCGACGGTGTTGACGCCGTCGCGGCCATGTCCCAAGGCGAATACGATATCGTGCTGATGGACGTGCGGATGCCCGACATGGACGGCCTTGCCGCAACCCGGGCGATCCGTGCGCAAGGTGGCCGATTCGAATCCTTGCCGATCATCGCGCTCACCGCCAATGCCTTCCCCGAGGACGTCAAAATCTGCCGCGAGGCCGGCATGTCGGACTTCCTGGCCAAGCCGCTACGCAAACCCGCGCTGCTGGCGGCGCTGCTGCGCGCGCTCGATGGACATGTGATGGCGGGAGACGCACCACTTCAGCCGGAGCTCATGTCGGTCGACGTGGAGTGGACGGACGAGGAAAGGCAGATGACCGGCGCCTAGCCGGCGACGTCAGATCGAGAAGCTGGTCCCGCAGCCGCAGGACGCCGTGGCGTTCGGATTGTTGACGCGGAACGAGGCGCCGATCAGATCGTCGACGAAATCGACCTGCGACCCCGCCAGGAACGGCTGCGAGGCGGAATCGACCAGCACCACCGCATTGTCCTGCTCGATCACGAGATCGTCGTCAGTGCGGGCACGGTCAATGTCGAACTTGTACTGGAAGCCGGAACAGCCTCCGCCCTCGACCGAGATCCGCAGCATCGCGCCAGACCCTTCGCCCTTGAGGATCTCCCCAATCCGGCGTGCGGCCTTGTCACTGATGGTCACGTCAGTCGTCATCGTTCGTCTCCGATAGGCCCGCGGTCACACCAAGGTCACCTGAAGGTCACGTGCCCTATTCAGTTGGTATCCCGCGTCCGGCATAGTTAAGTGCCACCATACGCAGAATCAAATGGATAGAGACTAAATTCGCCGTGTCCGTCGGAATGGCTGCCCCCCACGCGCCCTATGCCTGCGATCCCGAGCGCAGTCGCGGCCGATTGGTCGCGGAACCGCCAAGCCGGACCCGCAGCCCGTTTCGACGGGATTGCGACCGGGTGATCCATTCCACCGCGTTCCGCCGGCTGAAATACAAGACCCAGGTGTTCGTGTTCCACGAGGGCGACCACTACCGCACCCGGCTGACCCATTCGCTGGAGGTGGCGCAGATCGCCCGCGCGCTGGCCCGGCAGCTCGGGCTGGACGAGGACCTCACGGAAACCCTGGCGCTCGCCCACGATCTCGGCCATCCGCCGTTCGGGCACGCCGGCGAGCGGGCGCTGGACGCCTGCCTGAAGGATTTTGGCGGCTTCGATCACAACGCCCAGACGCTCCGCGTCGTTGCGGCCCTGGAACAGCGCTATCCCGAATTCGACGGGCTCAACCTGACCTGGGAAGCGCTCGAGGGCATCGTCAAGCACAACGGCCCGCTGACCGATCGCAGCGGTGCGCCGGCCGGGCGTTATCGCGAGCGCGGCGTTCCCGTCGGCATCGCCGACTACATCAAGATCTATGATCTCGAATTGTGGAGTTTCGCCTCGCTGGAGGCACAGGTCGCCGCGATCGCGGACGACATCGCCTATGATGCCCACGATATCGACGACGGTCTGCGCGCCGGCCTGTTTCACCTCGACGACCTCAAGGTGATGCCGCTGACCGCGGAGATTATCGCCGAGACTTCTGCGCATTACCCCGATCTCGAAGACGTCAGGCGCGGCGCCGAGCTGGTGCGCGAGCTGATCTCACACTTGATCGGTGCCGTGTTCGCCGAGGCCCAGATAAACCTTGCCGCCGTGAAACCGCAATCCGCACAGGACGTGCGCCAGCAGAGCCGGGCATTGATCGCATTCCCCGCCGCGGTCGCCGAGGAGGAGGCCGCCATCAAGCGCTTTCTCTATCAGCACATGTACCGCCACAAGCGGGTCATGCGGGTGATGGGCGAGGCGGAACAGATCCTGTTCGACCTGTTCGCAAAATACCTCACCTCGCCCGGCGAGCTGCCGCCGGAATGGCTGGTCGGGGCGGAGGCGGACAATGAGGGCGACCGGGCCCGCCGGATCGGGAATTTCATTGCCGGAATGACCGACCGTTTCGCCCTGACCGAGCACCAGCGGCTCTTTGACTCGACCCCGGATTTGCGTTAGGCGGCGCCCATGCCCGACACATCCTCAGCACTGCACCTGTTCGCCGACGTGCTCGCACGCGTGCACGCGGTCTGCCGCGCGCTCGCGGCGGAAGCCAACTGGCCCGAGGGCATCGATTTCTCGCGCGTGGTGGTCGAGCCGCCGCGCGATGCTTCCCATGGCGACATGGCGACCAACGCAGCCATGGTGCTTGCGAAAGAGGCAAAGGCAAAGCCGCGCGACCTCGCCGAGCAGATCGCCGAACGGCTGCGCGCGGACCCGTTGATCGCCAAGGTCGACGTCGCAGGTCCAGGCTTCATCAACCTGACGCTGGAGCCGGCCGCATGGGCCGAGGCGCTACGGACCGTGCTGCGCGAGGGCGCCGATTACGGCCGCGTCCGCGGCGGCTCCAAGGTCAACGTCGAATATGTCTCCGCCAACCCCACCGGACCGATGCATGTCGGCCATTGCCGCGGCGCCGTGTTCGGCGATGCGCTGGCGAGCCTGCTTGAATTCGCAGGCCGTGACGTCACGCGCGAATATTACATCAACGACGCCGGCGCGCAGGTCGACGTGCTCGCCCGCTCCGCGTTCCTCCGGTATCGCGAGGCGCTCGGCGAAGACATCGGCGCGATGCCGGAAGGCCTCTATCCCGGCGACTATCTGAAGCCGGTCGGGCAGGCGCTGGCGCAGGAGCACGGCGACAAGCTCCTCGCCGTGAGCGAGGGCGCGTGGCTACCGACGGTGCGCGCCAAGGCGATCGCGATGATGATGGACGAGATCAAGGATGATCTCGCCGCGCTCAACATCCGCCACGACGTGTTCTTCTCCGAGCGCTCGCTGCAGGACGCCAGCAACAACAAGGTCGCCGAGACCATCGATTTCCTGCGCGCCAAGGGCGACGTCTACCAGGGCCGTCTGCCGCCCCCAAAGGGGGCTCCGACCGAGGATTGGGAAGATCGCGAGCAGTTGCTGTTCAAGGCGACCGCCTATGGCGACGACGTCGATCGCCCGCTGATCAAGTCGGATAATTCCTACACCTACTTCGCCGCCGACATCGCCTACCACAAGAACAAGTTCGATCGTGGTTTCGCGGAGATGATCGACGTCTGGGGCGCCGACCATGGCGGCTACATCAAGCGCATGCAGGCGGCGGTGAAGGCGACCACCTCCGGCAAGGGGGCGCTCGACGTCAAGATCGTCCAGCTGGTGAAGTTGCTGCGCAACGGCGAGCCGGTGAAAATGTCCAAGCGGAGCGGGGACTTCGTCACCTTGCGTGAGGTGGTGGATGAAGTCGGCCAGGACGCCGTCCGCTTCATGATGCTCTACCGCAAGAACGACGCGGTGCTCGACTTCGACCTCGCCAAGGTCATGGAACAGTCGCGTGACAACCCGGTGTTCTACGTGCAGTACGGCCACGCCCGCGGCCACTCGATCTTCCGCAACGCCCGGGCCGAGGTGTTCCCGGAACTCCCGGAGGAAACGGAAAAGCGCATCGCCTGGCTGGGTGAGTCGGCGGTGGAACGGCTGTCGAACCCGGCTGAACTCGACCTTCTTAAGCGGCTCGCAATATTTCCGCGCATGCTGGAAGCGGCCGCAACCGCCCACGAGCCGCACCGAATTGCCTTCTATCTCTATGATTTAGCCAGCGAATTTCATGCACTTTGGACGAAGGGGCGCGATTTGCCCTATTTACGCTTCATTATCAATAATGATGCAGATCTAACGAAGGCGCGGCTGGCCATGGTCCAGGGCGTCGTCTCTGTCCTGGCATCGGGCCTCGCCATCCTCGGCGTCCATGCTCCGGACGAGATGCGGTAGTTTGGGGCGAACTACTTAAGGGATTTCGGGGGTAACCGGCAGAAGCCGGATCGCTTAGACTTGGTTGAAAGCCTTGTGGGTCGAAAGCCGCGCCTTGGTCGAGGGGCGCGCGGCTTTCCCGAAGGGACGCATCATCACGATGGCCGAACGATATCAGGACAGACCGTTTCCTTCCGATGACTATCGCGGTGGCGATCAGCATGGGAGGGCGGAGAACGGTGATCCCTTGGCCGAACTTGCTCGCCTGATCGGGCAAACCGATCCGTTCGCAGCGCAAGGGCGGCCGGGCGTGCACCCGCCTGCAGCACCTGCGCCTGCCCAGAGCTATCAGGACGATGACTATCGCCAGGACGATGGCCAGCAGGACTATGCCGAGCAGGCCCCGCCGCCGCCCGGGCCACCCTCATGGATGCGGCGCGCCAATGTGCAGCCGCAGACGGTGCCAGCTGAGCCTGCCTATCCCGCTTCCGTAAACCCGGTTCATCCACTGCATCGTTATTCAGCCCAGCCGACTGCGCCCGAGCCTGAACCTGATTATCGTCAGCCGCAGGCCTATCCGGATCAGGCCTATCAAGCTCGCACCCATCAGGGGCAGGCCTATCAGGATCAGGCATATCAGCAGCCCGATCAGGCTTACCAGGAGCAAGCCCACCAGCAGCCCGATCCGGCGCGCTACGACGAGGCGCTCTACGGACGGCTGGAGGCGGGCGAGCAGGACTATCAGCGCGATCCCGCCTATCCCGACGATCCTTACGCGTTCCAGAGCGACTATCCCGAGGCCGATCTCGACGAGCCGAAGAAGCAGCGCGGCGGCATGATGACCGTCGCGGCGATCCTGGCCCTTGCCGTGGTCGGGACCGGCGCTGCGTTCGCTTACAAGACCTATGTGGGCTCGCCCCGCAGCGGCGAGCCGCCGATCATCAAGGCCGACAACACGCCGACCAAAATCGTGCCGGCGCCGTCGGACTCCTCAGCCAAGGTACCGGACCGCATGGTCACCGGAGATGGCGCCGAGAAGATAGTGCCGCGCGAGGAGGCGCCTGTCGACGTCAACGCCAAGGCGGGAGGTCCCCGCGTGGTGTTCCCGGCGCTGAACCAGAACGCGAACCCGCCGCCAGTCGCGAGCGTGTCGCCGTCCAGCATTCCGCTGTCGAGTGCGGGCCCGAATCCGAGTAACGGCACGCTGCCGAACAATTCGCCGCGCGCGATCAGGACCGTGGCCGTGAAGGGCGATCAGACCGACGCCACCGCGTCGCAAGCGGCCACGGCCGCGAAGCCGACAGCTCTCCCGAAGCCCGTTGCGGCACCAGCTGCACCACGCACGCCGCCGACCTCGGCCAATGCCAGTGCCAATCAGCCGCTCTCGCTGGCGCCGCAATCGGCGCCGGCCGCGGAGCCACCGCAGCGGATGGCTGCGACCAATCCGACGCAAATTGCGCCCGCGAGCAGCGGTGGCGGCGGCTACGTCGTGCAGGTCTCCTCGCAGCAGACCGAGGATAGCGCCCACGCCTCCTACCGGGTGCTTCAGAGCAAGTACGGCAGCGTGCTTGGCTCCCGCGCACCCGTGGTCAAGCGGGTCGACCTGACCGACAAGGGCAAGGGAATCGTCTACCGCGCCTTCGCTGGGCCGTACGGATCGCTCGAAGAGGCGAACCAGGCCTGCAACAGTTTGAAATCCGCTGGCCTGTCTGCCTGCTTCGTCCAGAGGAATTAACGGCCGTTTCCTTGACCCTCTCGCGGGTCAGGGTTAATCGGCCGTATGAGCACGCGGGCCTTCATTACCGGCGTTTCCGGAACGGAACTAACCGCCGCCGAGCGGGAGTTTATCCGCAGCGAACGCCCGTGGGGCTTCATCCTCTTCAAGCGCAATGTCGAGACGCCGGCTCAAGTTGCTGCACTCGTTGCGGAATTGCGGGCGGTTGCGGGTTTCGCTGATGCCCCTGTCCTGATCGATCAGGAGGGTGGGCGGGTGCAGCGCCTGGCGCCGCCGCATTGGCCGGTCTATCCGCCGGGCGCTATTTTCGCAGGCCTCTACGATACTGATTCGGCGCTCGGGCTGACCGCGGCGCGCCTCAGCGCCCGGCTGATCGCGTGCGATCTCGCAGATCTCGGCATTACCGTGGATTGCTTGCCGCTGGCCGACGTGCCGGTGGCTGGCGCCAACGCCGTCATCGGGAACAGGGCTTACGGCACCGAACCGGGAAAGGTCGCCGCGATCGCCCGCGCGGTCACCGAGGGCCTGGAACAGGGTGGCGTGTTGCCGGTGCTCAAGCACATCCCCGGCCATGGCCGAGCTACGGCCGATACCCATTTCAATCTGCCGACGGTCGACACGTCGCGCGACGAACTGGATCGCACCGACTTCGCGGCATTCAAGCCTTTGGCGGATTTGCCGATGGCCATGACTGCACATGTTGTGTTTAGCGCGGTCGACCCCGCCCATCCGGCGACGACATCTGCGACAATGATCGCTGAGGTGATTCGCGGCGCAATCGGGTTCCAGGGTTTGTTAATGAGTGATGACGTGTCGATGAACGCGCTGTCGGGCAACATCGCCGAACGGACCCGCGCCATTTTTGCGGCCGGCTGCGACATGGCCCTGCATTGCAACGGCAACATCGAGGAAATGCGTGAGGTCGCCGGCCAGACACCCGAACTGGCGGGCAGGGCGCTGGAGCGGGCGAACGCCGCGCTCGCTGCGCGTAAAGGACCGCAACCGTTCGATCGCGCGGCCGCGCGCGCCGAACTGGAGGCATTGATCGCACGGGCAAACACGGCATCGGCATGACCGCAGAAATCCTATCGTTTGAAACCGGGCGGCCCGCAGAGCTCGCCGAGGGTGAGCCGGCGTTGGTGGTGGACGTCGAGGGTTATGAAGGTCCGCTCGACCTGCTGCTCGCACTGGCGCGGCAGCAGAAGGTAGATCTCGCCAAGATCTCGATCCTGGCGCTCGCCGACCAGTATCTCCACTTCATCGAAGCCGCGCGAAAGATCCGCCTCGAGCTCGCCGCCGACTATCTCGTGATGGCGGCATGGCTCGCCTTCTTGAAATCGCGTCTGCTGCTGCCGGAGCCGCCGAGTGCGGAAGGCCCGAGCGCCGAGCAGATGGCAACGGCGCTCGCCAATCGGCTGCGCCGGCTGGAGGCCATTCGTGAAGCCGCCAACCGGCTGATGAACCGGCAGCAATTGCTGCGCGACATTTTCCCGCGCGGCGAGCCCGAGCAGATCGCCGAGATCAGGCATCCGAAATATACCGCGACGCTCTATGACCTGCTCACCGCCTATGCCGCGCAGCGCCAGTCGCGCGTGCTGGCGAGCGTGCATCTGGCCAAGCGCACGGTGTGGTCGCTCGCCGAGGCGCGCGCCACGCTGGAGCGGCTGGTCGGCAGCATCAGCGAGCAAGACGATTGGGGCGTTCTCGACGATTTTCTGCTTCAGCATGTCGCCGATCCGACGCAGCGCGCGACGGTGCTCGCCTCGAGTTTCGCGGCTGCGCTCGAGCTGGTGCGCGAAGGTCAGCTCGAGCTGAATCAGAAAGAGGCGTTTGCGCCCATCTATTTCCGGAAGGGGCGCCCCAAGCCGGTCATGGACGCAGCTCCTGCGCCCGATGCGCCGGTCGCTTAAGTGCAACAAGGAGAATCTGCCATGGCAAGCCTGGCTGAAGTGCGGGTAGAAGAGGCCGAGCCGATGGAGAACGAGTCCCAGGCACGTCCCGAAGAATTGCGGCTGCTGGAAGCGCTGCTGTTCGCTTCGAATGAACCGCTGGACACCGCGACGCTGGCCAAGCGCATGCCCGAGGGCGTCGACGTGAAGGCCGCGCTCGAGCAGTTGCAGGCCGACTACTCCCTGCGCGGCGTGAATCTCGTGCGGGTCGCCAACAAATGGACCTTCCGTACCGCGGGCGATCTCGCCTGGCTGATGACCCGCGAGAGCACCGAGACCCGCCGCCTGTCGCGCGCCGCGATCGAAGTGCTGGCGATCATCGCCTATCACCAGCCGGTGACGCGCGCCGAGATCGAGGAGATCCGCGGCGTCGTCACCTCGAAGGGCACGCTGGACGTGCTGCTGGAAACCGGCTGGATCAAGCCGCGCGGTCGTCGCAAGACGCCGGGCCGTCCCTTGACCTTCGGAACCACCGAGGACTTCCTGTCGCAGTTTACTCTGGAACAGCTCGGCGATTTGCCGGGCCTGGAGGAGCTGAAGGGCACGGGCCTGCTGGATTCGCGCCTGCCGACCGGATTCAGCGTGCCGACGCCGTCGGATGACCCGACTTTGCGGGAAGACGAGGATCCGCTGGAGCCGGGCGAGGACCTTGATCTGGCGCTGGCGCCCGCGGTCGAGCCCGAGACGCCGCCGGAAGGCGGCCATGAGGGGGGCGGGGGTGGCAGCGAGGACTGAAGTCCCGGCCTTTTACCGGCCGCCTGCGACCAGTTAACACTAGCAAAATTACGTAGCGCCAACAGCGAATTGGCGCTGCCTTGGTCCTTGTTTTTGACACCTGCCAAGCCTAGGTTTCGGTGAAGATCGGCCGGTCCCCGGCCATGCGCGTTTGGAGGGTTGCAGGATGGGTTCACTCAGCATTTGGCACTGGGTCCTGGTGATCGCAGTGGTCCTGCTGCTGTTCGGTCGCGGCAAGATCTCGGATCTGATGGGCGACGTGGCGCAGGGCATCAAGGCGTTCAAGAAGGGCATGCAGGACGACGACAAGGTCGCCGACAAGCCCGAGCCGGCCAAGTCCATCGAGCACAACAATGCCGCGCCGACCGCGGCACGGTCGGACGTCGGCAGCAAGGCCGTCTGAGCCAGAGAGCACGCGAGACGCGGGTAGCGGACCCGATCCTGCGCGCGAGGGATTGGGCCGGCTGCGGCTGGCGTGAACGGAAGACCTCATGTTCGACATCGGGTGGAGTGAACTGGTCCTGATCGGGGTCGTGGCCCTGATCGCCATCGGCCCGAAAGAGCTGCCGGGCGTGCTGCGCATGGTCGGGCAGTGGATGGGCAAGGCGCGCAAGATGGCCGCCGAATTCCAGGGCCAATTCCAGGAAGCGATGCGCGAGGCCGAAATGGCCGACCTCAAGAAGAGCTTCGACGAGGTCAAGGAAGCGGCTTCCGGCTTCGCCGGCAACAATTTGATGACCTCGCTCCAGAAAGACGTCAGCGACGCGCTCCGCGTCGATGCGCTGGACAAGCCCGCCGAGACCTCGATCTCCACCGCTGTCGAACCGTCGGCGACTTCAAGCGAAGCGCTGACGACGCCCACCACGCCGGAAGCGCCGACGCCGGAGACCTTCGTGGAAGCCGAGGCACATGCGGCCGTGAACGAGCCGCTCGCCATCACCCGTGAGGTCGAGCAGGCGCAGGTCGCTCAAGGTTCGGTCACGCAAGATTCGGTCACCCAGGACACTGCGCCGGCCGAGGCGATTAAGGGCGCCAAAGCGTCATGAGCGCCGCCGATATCGAGGCCAGCAAAGCTCCCCTGATGGACCATTTGATCGAGCTGCGTTCGCGGCTGATCAAAGCGCTGCTCGGCTTCGGCATTGCCTTCATCTTCTGCTTCTTCTTCGCCAAGCAGATCTACAACGTGCTGGTCTGGCCGTTCGTGTGGATCGCGGGTCCCGAGAACTCGAAATTCATCTACACCGCGCTGCTGGAATATTTCATCACCCAGCTCAAGCTCGCGCTGTTCGGCGCCGGCTTCATCTCGTTCCCGATCGTCGCGACACAAATCTATAAGTTCGTCGCTCCCGGACTCTACAAGCACGAGAAGCAGGCCTTCCTGCCGTATCTGGTCGCGACCCCGTTCTTCTTCGTGCTGGGCGCAGCACTGGTCTATTTCGTCGTGCTGCCCATGCTGGTCCGCTTCTCGCTCGGCATGCAGCAGGCCGGCAGTGACGAGACCGCGCAGATCCAGCTGCTGCCCAAGGTCGGCGAATATCTGTCGCTGATGATGTCGCTGATCTTCGCCTTCGGCATCGCCTTCCAGCTTCCGGTGATCCTGACGCTGCTGGGGCGCATCGGCATCGTCACGTCTAAAATGCTGCGCGAGAAGCGCCGCTATTTCATCGTCGTTGCCTTCGTCATCGCGGCCGTTCTGACCCCGCCCGATGTGCTCAGCCAGTGCTCGCTCGCGATTCCCTTGCTCGCGCTCTACGAGGGCTCGATCATCGCGGTGGGAATTGTGGAGAAGAAGGCTGCAGCTTCGCAAGCCTCTAGCGGCACCGACGTATCGACGCCGGCCAATCCGGCAGAGTAGGGCGCCCCATACTCCGGTGTCATTCCCCGCGAAAGCGGGGAATCCAGTACGCCGCGGCCTATCGGGGAATCAGTGATGTTTCTGGAATACTGGATCGCCCGCTTTCGCGGGCGATGACAGCCGTGCTAGGGGAAGCAGCCATTTGCATAAATGCAAATCCAGGATTTGCAGGGTTGCAACAAGCCCCAGGACCACGGCCATGCACGACATCAAATCGATCCGCGACAACCCGCAAGCCTTCGACGCCGGCCTCGCACGACGCGGCCTGAAGCCGATGTCGGCATCGCTGCTTGCGATCGACGAGACCCGGCGTGCGGCGATCCTGGCTTCCGAGCAGGCGCAGGCGCGGCGCAATGCGGCCTCAAAGGAAATCGGCGATGCCAAGAAGACGAAGGACGAGGCGCGCGCGGCGAAGCTGATGGCGGAGGTCGCCGAGCTCAAGACCACCATGCCGGAGCTCGAGGCGACCGCGAAGGCTGCCGACGCGGAGCTCGCCAAGGAGCTGGCGGCGATCCCCAATCTGCCGCTCGGCGAGGTGCCCGATGGTGTCGACGAGCACGGCAATGTGCAGCGCCATGTCTTCGGCAACAGGCGCAACTACGCGTTCGTGCCAAAACCCCATGACGATCTCGGCGCCGCGCTCGGTGACATGGATTTCGAGACCGCAGCGAAGCTCTCCGGCGCGCGCTTCGTCGTGTTGAAGAAGGGACTGGCGCGGCTCGAACGCGCGCTCGGCCAGTTCATGCTGAATCTACACGTTGACGAGCACGGCTATACCGAGATCAATCCGCCGCTGCTCGTGCGCAACGAGATCATGTTCGGCACCGGACAATTGCCGAAGTTCGAGGACGACCAGTTCTGGGCGATCAAGGGCGAATTGCTCGCCGCGCCCGACCATGAGCGGCTCCGGACCGAGCGTCTCGGGATCATTCCGACCGCGGAGGTGGCGCTCACCAATCTCGTCCGAGAATCCATCCTCGACGAAAAGCAGCTGCCGATGCGGCTGACTGCGCTGACGCCGTGTTTTCGCGCGGAGGCGGGCGCCGCAGGGCGCGACACCCGCGGCATGATCCGGCAGCACCAGTTCACCAAGGTCGAACTGGTCTCGATCACGACGCCGGAGACGAGCAAGGACGAGCACGAGCGCATGCTCGCCTGTGCCGAGGAAGTGCTGCGACGGCTTGAGCTGCATTACCGCGTGATGACGCTGTGCACCGGGGATATGGGTTTCTCGTCGCAAAAAACCTATGACATCGAGGTCTGGATGCCGGGTCAGGGCGACGGCGGGGCATTCCGCGAGATCTCAAGCTGCTCGGTTTGCGGCGATTTCCAGGCCCGCCGGATGGACGCGCGCTCGCGCGGCCCCGATGGCAAGCCGCGGTTCGTGCACACGCTCAACGGCTCCGGCACAGCGCTAGGCCGCGCGTTGATCGCCGTGATGGAGACCTATCAGCAAGAGGACGGCTCGATTGCGGTCCCCAGCGTGCTCCAGCCCTATATGGGCGGGCTGAAGGTGGTCGCACGCGACTAGGCGTGCCGCCAATCTGAAACGGAGAAACGTTTGGTTGCGAAGATCGGGCGGCCGGTTATCCTGCCGGCCACCCGACAACGCGAACCGATCGTTCATGGCCTTGCACCGCGATATCTTCTGGGTCGGCAGACAATGGGCGGTGACGGGTGCCGGTATCCAGGCCGTCGATCAGCGGCTGCGTGGCGTGCTCGACATCGCGATCACGCGGCTCTGGGACGACGATCTGGTCCAGAGCCGGCGCGCCAAGCCCGGTGTGAATGCCGCGGATTTCGACCAGGCACTGTCGCTGGCACGCGAACGCTTTCCGCAGGCGCCGGTGCCGGACGCGTTCGTCGCACAGCTGGAGGCGCTCGGCGTCATCGAGGCTCCCATCGTGAGCCCGGTCGTGCCGGCGATGAAATTGCACGCGGAGGGCCGGCTGGCGCGCTTCCTGCCGCAATGGCGCGTTCGCCGATAGCCGGCCAAGCCGGCAACCGGGTGCCGCCCCCAGCCGGCCGGTTTGCCTGATGGGCCCCGGCCGGATAAGACGGCTCAGACCCGCTTCAGGAATCGACCTTTCCCATGCGCATTCTCTGCACCAATGACGACGGCATCCACGCCCCCGGCCTCAAGGTCCTGGAGGAGATCGCGCGTGCATTGTCCGATGACGTCTGGGTGGTCGCGCCTGAGCTCGACCAGTCCGGCGTGTCGCATTCGCTGTCGCTGAACGATCCGCTGCGCCTACGCGAGGTCGGACCGCGGCATTTCGCGGTGCGCGGCACGCCGACCGACTGCGTCATCATGGGCGCGCGCCACATCCTCGGCGCCAAGCTGCCCGATGTCGTGCTGTCCGGCGTCAACAAGGGCCGCAACGTCGCCGAGGACGTGGTCTATTCCGGCACCATCGCCGGCGCGCTGGAGGGCACCATCCTGGGGCTGCCGTCCTTCGCCCTGTCGCAGGAGTTCAGCGTGGAGACCCGCGACCGGCCGCTGTGGGACACGGCCCGCAAATTCGGGCCCGACATCCTGCGCAAGGTGATCGCCGCCGGCATCCCGAAGGACACCGTCATCAACGTCAACTTCCCGGCCTGCGCGCCGGAGGATGTGCTGGGCATCCGCGTGACGCGGCAAGGCAAGCGCAATCTCGGCTTCCTTAGGATCGACGAGCGCAGGGACGGCCGTGGCAATCCGTATTTCTGGATCGGCTTCGAGCGCACCGCGATGATGGATACGCCGGCCGACGGCACCGATCTCGCGGCGCTCCGCGAACGCTACGTCTCCGTCACGCCGCTCAGGCTCGACCGGACCAACGAGGCGTTTTCCGAGGCGCTGAGTGCGACGCTGAAGTAAGTCCGACGCTGAAGTAATCCGACCTGGAATGGGGCCTAGCCGCCGCGAAGCGCGGCTTCGATGGTCTTGCCGAGGGCGTCGAGCTGAAATGGCTTCTGAAGCGCCGGCCGATCGCGGTACTGCTCGGGCAGGCCCGAGGAACCGTATCCGGTGGCGAAGATGAACGGGCAGCCCTTCGCCTTGATGACATCGGCGACCGGCGAGATGACCTTGCCGTTGACGTTGACGTCGAGAATGGCGATGTCGAACTCGGTTGCCTGGGCGAGCCGCATGGCTTCGGTGATGTCGCCCGCCTCGGCTGCGATCTTGTAGCCAAGCTCTTCGAGCATGTCCGCGACCATCATCCTGATCATCACCTCGTCTTCGACGAGGAATACAGAGCGGCCAGTAAGCCCCGTCGCGGTCATGGTCGAGTCCTTGCCCATTGCCAAAAACGTTCGCAGATAACATGAATCGACGCAATGCGCGTTTCGACGAACGGATGCCTGAAAATGGCCATCGCGGCTCGCCCGTTGCAAGCCAATTTATGGTCAACTACGCCATCCGAAGCCTATCATGGGTTCCCTGAGCCGGAACAGGAATCTCGCGCCCGGGTTGGGCGTCCCGGACCGCAAACACAGCACAAGCAGGCAATGACCCCCCATCAGCACCCGCCGGAAAAGATGATGTTTCAGCTCACGCTGAGGCGTCGGGGCATCAGCGACCAGGCGGTCCTGAGGGCCATGGAGGAGGTGCCGCGCGATCAATTCGTCGACGACGCCGATCGGGACGGCGCATATCGCGACAGCGCGCTCCCGATCGCCTGCGGGCAGACCATCAGCCAGCCCTTTGTCGTCGCCTACATGACCGAGCAGCTCCAGCTTCAGAAGAAGCACCGCGTCCTCGAGATCGGCGCCGGCTCGGGCTACCAGGCGGCGGTGCTGTCGCGGCTCGCCGGCCAGGTGTTGACGGTCGAGCGCTACCGCAAGCTTGCGGATGCCGCACGTATCAGGCTTGAAAAACTCAACTATCACAACGTCGAGGTGATGCTGGGCGACGGACTCAATCTGCCCCCCAATATTGGCCCGTTCGATCGCATCATCGTCACGGCCGCGATGGAGCAGCTCCCGGAGAACCTGGTCGAGCGGCTGGAGGTGGGTGGCATCCTGATCGCGCCCGTCGGCCCGCATCAGGGGGTGCAGACGCTGATCCGGCTGAGCCGGACCGAAGCCGGGATCGAGCGCAAGGAACTCGTCGAGGTCCGCTTCGTGCCGGCGCTGCCCGGCGTGGCGCGGGAGCTGTAGAATTCCGGATTGGCTGCGCTGCCAACATCTTATTGGGAGGGTTAAGCCGTTATTTACTCGGCGCGTGTTTACTTAAAACACCAGTTCTGTTGCGTACGAGTGAGTAACCATGTCCGTTGCCGCCGAGTTGCTTTACTCGCGCCGTGTGCCGCAGGTCGCGGTGCTGGCGCTGATCTCCTTCAGCTTCGCAGGGTGCAGCGCCGACATGTCGTCGCGCATGTCCCAGTCGAACTTCTCCAATCCCTTCGCGCAGGAATCGACCGGTTCAGTGCAGCAGGCCCCGCCGCCGCAGCGTGAGTTGCCGCAATATTCGCGGCCGCAGACGCAGTCCGGTTATTATCAGTCGCAGCCTTTGCCGCCGGCGGTATCCACGCCGCAATCCTACCCCGTTGCAGCAGGCGGTGTGTCCGGAGGCGGACGCGGCGTGGGCTCCTACGCACCCCCGGCGCAGCCGCATCTCGAGACCACGGCCACCGTGCCGCCACGCTCGGTTGCAGCCGCCCAGCCGGTCGGCGGAACCAAGATCATCGTCGGCACCAGCGATACGCTCGACCTGCTTGCCAAACGCTATCGCGTCACGCCGCAGGCGATCCTCGCCGCCAACGGCTATAAGGGGCCGCGCGCGCTCTCGCCCGGCCAGCAACTGATCATTCCGCACCAAGCTACGGCGGCTGCGCCCGCGCCGCTTATGGCTCCCCTTGCCGCTGCCCCAGCGCCCGCTGCGAAGCCGGTTGCGGCCGTTGCCGCGCCGTCAAGCACGCACTTCGTGAACCACGGCGACACGCTCGCCAGCATTGCCCGCAAGAACCATATCTCGGCGGCCGAATTGGCCCGCGCCAACGGCCTCGATCCCTCTGCAAAACTCAAGCTCGGCGCCAGGCTGGCCGTGCCCGGGGCCAAGACCGCCGCTGTCGCAGCACCGCTTGCCGCGGCTCCGGTCGGAGCCGCTCCCGTCGCGGGGACGCTGCAGCCGGTTGCTGCCGCGCCTGCGCCCGCCACCAAGATGGCCGCCGTCGCCGCGCCGGTGCAGAGCGCGCGCCTGGCCCAGGCCACCGCCAACGTCGAAGACAAGGCCGCGGACACTCCCGCGAAAGCTGCGGAGACCACCAGCGCGCTGCCGACTTTCCGCTGGCCGGTGCGCGGCAAGGTGGTCACGAGCTACGGCGCCAAGACCAATGGCAAATCCAACGACGGCATCAATCTCGCGGTGCCCGAGGGCACGCCGGTCAAGGCGGCCGAAGACGGTGTCGTTGCCTATTCCGGCAACGAGCTGAAAGGTTACGGCAATCTGGTCCTGGTTCGGCACTCCAACGGCTACGTCACCGCATATGCCCATGCGAGTGAGCTGATGGTGAAGCGCGGGGATACCATCAAGCGCGGCCAGGTCATTGCCAAGTCGGGTCAATCCGGGGAGGTGGCGTCGCCGCAGCTCCACTTCGAGATCCGCAAGGGATCGAGCCCGGTTGATCCGCTTCAATTCCTGAACGGGGCGTGATGAGGCCTACATTGTCTCCCAACTGAAGCTGTCGTCGCCCGGCTTAACCGGGCGACCCAGTACGCCGCGGCCTCTCGATCGATCACAACCGTCTCTGGAATACTGGATCTCCCGCTTTCGCGGGCGATGACAGTTTTGGGTTGGGCTATGACTGTGGCTACGTCGCCGCCAGCTTGACGCCGAGCCGTCCCGCAAGCTCCTGGACGAACTGCCAGGCGACACGGCCCGAGCGCGAGCCGCGCGTCGTCGACCATTCAAGTGCCTCGCGTTCCAGGGCGTCATCGTCGATCTTCACGCCGAAATGGCTGCAATAGCCCCGCACCATGGCGAGATATTCGTCCTGGCTGCACCGGTGGAAGCCGAGCCAGAGACCGAAGCGATCCGACAGCGAGACCTTCTCCTCGACGGCTTCGCCGGGATTGATCGCGGTCGAGCGCTCGTTCTCGATCATCTCGCGCGCCAGCAGATGGCGGCGGTTGGAGGTGGCGTAGAGGATGACGTTCTCCGGCCGCCCCTCGATGCCGCCTTCGAGCACCGCCTTGAGCGATTTGTAGGACGCATCATTGCCGTCGAACGAGAGGTCGTCACAGAACACGATGAAACGGAAGGATGAGGCGCGAAGCTGTTCCATGAGGGCGGGCAGGCTCTCAATGTCCTCGCGATGAATCTCGATCAGCTTCAGTCTGTCGGCCGGTTTGCGCTCCGCGTTGATGCTGGCATGCGCCGCCTTCACCAGCGACGACTTGCCCATGCCGCGCGCGCCCCAGAGCAGCGCGTTGTTGGCGGGCAATCCGTTGGCGAAACGCTCGGTGTTCTCCATCAGGATGTCGCGCATCCGGTCGACGCCCTTGAGCAGGAACATTTCGACGCGGCTGACCCGCGGCACCGCCGCAAGGCGGCCGTCCGGGTGCCAGACGAAAGCATCCGCCTGCTTGAACGACTCGCGTTCGGCGGCGGGCTTGCCTTGCGCGGAGAGGTGCGCCGCAATCGTCTCCAGCGCGCGAACGATGCGCTGCTGGGAGACGTTTTGGTTCGTCTTGGACGTCGTCTTGGAAATCGTCTTGGAAGCCGCCTTGAGGGCCACCTTGGGACGTTTTGCCGCGACGCCGGCTGCCTTCGCGGCAGGGGTGCGAGGGCCTTTGCCGGCCGGGCTTTTGCTTGGTTTTTGGGGCATGTCCGAAGTTCCTGAGAATGCAGCCTTATCGGGCCTGTGCGCGCGCCGCAAGGTGGCTAAAAGGGCGGTCTGGCAGCGTTGCAATTGGGGCAATGGCCGCTATAGTCCGCGCGGATTTGACCGAACCGGTCGCCATTTGGGCCTGACCGGTTTTCCCCCGTTCTCACGAGGATCGTCCGAATGCTGATTACCCCTGCGTATGCCCAGGCTGCGGGCGCCGGCGACACCAGCGGCATGCTGATGTCTCTGCTGCCGTTCGCCCTGATCTTCGTGATCATGTACTTCCTGATTCTGCGTCCGCAGCAGAAGAAGGTCCGTGACCACGCCGACCTGGTGAAGAACATCCGCCGCGGCGACACCGTCGTGACCTCGGGCGGTCTCGTCGGCAAGGTCACCAAGGTTGTCGACGACGACCAGATCGAGTTCGAGATCGCCGATGGCGTGCGCGTGCGGCAGATGCGCTCGATGGTCTCCGGCGTACGCGCCAAGGGCGAGCCGGCCAAGGAATCCAAGGAAAGCGCCAAGGAAGACGCCGCGTCGAAGTGAGTGCTTCCGCGAGTCTCTCAAGTTTTCCTGCAAATCTCCTGATCTGACAGGTCCAGTCGATGTTGTATTTCACGCGGTGGAAGGCGCTCGGGATTATCCTGACGGCGCTGATCGTGTGCCTCTGCGCGGTCCCGAACTTCTTCCCCGAAGCGCAGGTCAAGACCTGGCCCGCCTGGGCGCAGCGTCGGCTCGTGCTCGGCCTCGATCTTCAAGGCGGCTCCTATCTGCTGCTCGAGGTCGACGGCAACTATGTGAAGAAGGAAAGGCTCGACCAGGTCCGCGACGATGTTCGCCGGACGCTGCGCGATGCGAAGATCGGCTTCACCGGCGGCGTCACCGTGCGCAACGACGCGGCCGAGGTTAGGATCACCAAGGAATCGGACCTGCAGCCTGCGCTCGCCAAGCTGCGCGAGCTGTCCCAGCCGCTGGGCGGACTGGTCGGATCCAGCGGTCAGCGCGACCTGGATGTGACTGACGCCGGCGGCGGCGTGATCCGCCTTACGATCCCGCAGGCCGCGATGCTCGACCGCATGCGCAAGACGATCGAGCAGTCGATCCAGATCGTCGAACGCCGCGTCAACGAGCTCGGCACCGTCGAGCCTGTCATCCAGCGCCAGGGTAACGACCGCATCCTGGTGCAGGTCCCCGGCCTCCAGGACCCGACTCGTCTGAAGGAATTGCTGGGCAAGACCGCGAAGATGGAATTCCGCATGGTCGATACGTCGGTGCCGCCCGATCAGGCGCAGCAAGGACGTTTGCCGCCGGAATCCGAGCTTCTGATGAGCGCGTCACCGCCGCCCACACCCTATGTGGTCAAGAAGCAGGTGCTGGTCGCCGGCGGCGACCTGACCGATGCCCAAGCGAGCTTCGACCAGCGCACCAGCGAACCCGTCGTGAGTTTCAAGTTCAATACGTCGGGCGCGCGCAAGTTCTCGCAGGCCACGCAAGAGAACGTCGGGCTGCCTTTTGCGATCGTGCTCGACAACAAGGTCATCTCGGCTCCCGTGATCCGCGAGCCCATCACCGGCGGACAAGGCCAGATCTCGGGCAGTTTCACGGTGCAATCGGCCAACGATCTCGCGATCCTGCTGCGCGCCGGCGCGCTGCCGGCACCGCTCACGGTGGTCGAGGAGCGCACCGTCGGTCCGGGCCTCGGCCAGGACTCGATCGAAAAGGGCGAGCTCGCCGCCTATGTCGGCTCGATCTTGGTCATCATCTTCATGCTCTTGACCTACCGGCTGTTCGGCGTGTTCGCCAACATCGCGGTGGCCATCAACGTCGCCATGATCTTCGGCCTGTTGTCGCTTCTCAACGCCACGCTGACGCTGCCCGGCATCGCGGGCATCGTGCTCACCGTCGGTATCGCGGTCGATTCCAACGTGCTGATCTACGAGCGCATCCGCGAGGAGTTGCGTGGCGGCCGCAACGCGATCTCGGCGATCGACGCCGGCTTCAAGCGGGCGCTTGCGACCATCCTCGATTCCAACATCACCACTTTTATTGCCGCCGCGGTGCTGTTCTACATCGGTACCGGTCCGGTGCGCGGCTTCGCCGTGACGCTCGGAATCGGCATCATCACCACGGTGTTCACCGCTTTCACCCTGACCCGGCTGATCGTGGCCTGGTGGGTGCGGTGGAAGCGGCCGCAGAGCGTGCCGATCTAGGAGCCTGATCGTGAATCACACTGTTCTCATCGGGCTCGGCGTCCTCATTGCCATTCTCACCGTGGTTGCGGCATTCGGCTGGCTGCCGTCGCTGCGCATCGTCCCCGACGATACCCATTTCGACTTCACGCGTTTTCGCCGGATCAGCTTCCCGATCTCGGCGGCGTTGTCGATCGTCGCGATCACGCTGTTCTTCACCCATGGACTGAATTTCGGCATCGACTTCCGCGGCGGCACCCTACTGGAGGTGCAGGCCAAGTCCGGCACCGCCGATATTGCGGCGATGCGTACGACGTTGGATGCCCTGCGTCTGGGCGAAGTCCAGTTGCAGCAATTCGGCGGCCCCGCCGATGTCCTGATCCGTGTCGCGGAGCAGCCGGGCGGCGACGCCGCCCAGCAGGAGGCCGTGCAGAAGGTCCGCACCGCGCTTGGCGATTCCGTCGACTATCGCCGCGTCGAGGTGGTGGGACCGCGCGTATCGGGCGAATTGCTCGCCTACGGCATGCTCGGCCTGATGCTGGCGATCGTCTCGATCCTGATCTACCTCTGGTTCCGATTCGAGTGGCAGTTCGCGCTTGGCGCCATGATCGCCAACGTGCACGACATCGTGCTCACGATCGGGTTCATGTCGATCAGTCAGGTCGATTTCGACCTGACCAGCATCGCGGCGCTTCTGACGATTTTGGGCTATTCGCTCAACGACACCGTCGTCATCTACGACCGCATCCGTGAAATGCTGCGGCGCTACAAGAAGATGCCGATGCCGCAGCTCCTCAACGAATCAATCAACTCGACGCTGTCGCGCTCGATCATCACCCATTTCACTGTGACGCTGGCGCTGCTGGCCCTGCTGCTGTTCGGCGGCCATGCCATCCACAGCTTCACCGCGGTCATGATGTTCGGCGTGGTGCTGGTCGGCACCTATACCTCGATCTTCATTGCGGCCCCGATCCTGATCTATCTCGGCGTCGGCGAGCATCGCGAGGATGCGGTCGATAAGGCTACGCCGGCGAAGAAAAGCAAGGCATGATCCGAACCGCATGCCCTCGCAGGAGTTTGGGAGGGCAGTAAGCTCATTCGGACGAAGCTCATGGCCGGCGATCCCAACGCACCGCATTTCCCCCGCTCGGCGCCGATCGAAGCCTATGGCAAGGGCGGCTTTGCCTTTGCCGGCATGTCGCATCGGGGATCGCTGCTTTGCCTGCCCGACGCGATCTGGGCCTGGGACATAACGGACCCTGCAAAGATCGACCGCTATTCGCTGGATCGAGTCTTCAAGTCTGCCAACAGCATCGACACGCTCCTGGTCGGCACCGGAACCGGGGTCTGGCTGCCGCCGCCGGAACTGCGCCAGGCGCTCAAAGCGGCGAGGGTGGTGCTGGATGCGATGCAGACCGGTCCCGCCGTGCGTACCTACAACATCATGATGGGCGAACGGCGGCGCGTCGCGGCCGCGCTGATCGCCGTGCCATGAGTGGCTCCGCGCCGCCGCCGGATTCTGCTGCGTTCTGTGCTGACCTCGTGCGCAGCCACGACTTTCCGCACTATGCCGCGACCCTGTTCGCGCCCGCTGCCGAGCGCCGCGGGCTGCTGGCGCTCTATGCCTTCAATGTCGAGATCGTCCGCGTCCGCGATCAGGTGAGCCAGCCCTTGCCCGGTGAAATCCGCCTGCAATGGTGGACCGACATGCTGTCGGGCCAAGTCCATGGCAGTGCCGAGGGCAATCCGGTGGCGGCGGAGCTGCTCCGCGCAATCCGTGATTTCGACCTGCCGGTCGAGCCGCTGTCGCTGCTCGCCGACGAGCATCAATTCGATCTCTACAACGACCCAATGCCAACAATGGCGGCGCTGGAGGGCTACCTCGCGGCGACCTCATCGGCGCTGTTCGATCTCGCCGCCCGGATCATGGGACCACCGTCGGCGGCGGCCGAGCATCTCGCCCGCCATGCCGGGCTGGCGCAGGGCATCGTACAGGTCATCGCCAATCTGCCGCGCGATGCGGCGCGCCGGCAATTGTTCCTGCCGCAGCAGGTGCTGGCGAGCCACGATTGCGACGTGGAAGACGTGTTCGCCGGAAAGGAGACGCCAAACTTGCGCGCCGCGCTGGGCCAACTCTCGGGCGAGGCGCAGCAACATTTGACGACGGCCTTGTCGCTGCTGGTGGAGGTGCCGGCATCAGTGCGTCCAACGTTCCTTCCGCTCGGACAAGCGCGGGCCGACCTCAAGCGCCTGTCGCAACCCGGGCGCAATCCATTTACGCCGCAACCGTCATCGCGGCTGCGTACGCTGTGGACGCTGTGGCGGGCTTCACGTTCGCGGGAATTTACCAAATAGCGGTTGGCTTATCGCCGGAGCCGGGCAAATGCTCTATGCTGTCCTATGGCTGAGTTGTCCCAAACCATATCTTCCGATCTGGGCGGCCTTCCGGTCGTACCGGCCGACATCCATGCCGCCGCCGAGACGATCCGCGGCGCCGTCGTCGAGACGCCCTGTAGCTACAGCCGCACGCTGAGCAATATCTGCGGCTGCGACATCTGGCTGAAATTCGAGAACCTCCAGTTCACGTCCTCGTTCAAGGAGCGCGGCGCGCTCAACCGCCTCAAGGCGCTGACGCCGGAGGAGCGCGCGCGGGGCGTCGTCGCGATGTCGGCGGGTAACCACGCGCAGGGCGTCGCCTATCACGCCAAGCGGCTCGGCATTCCCGCCACTATCGTCATGCCGGTCGGCACGCCCATGGTGAAGGTCGAGAACACCAGGCATCACGGCGCCGAGGTGGTGGTGACGGGCGCCACGCTGGAGGAGGCGGCCGCGTATGCGCGCAGCCACGGCGAAGTCCATGGCATGATCTTCGTCCATCCCTATGACGATCCGCTTGTCATCGCAGGGCAGGGCACGGTCGGGCTGGAAATACTCGAGGCCGTGCCGGAGCTCGATACGCTGGTCGTCCCGATCGGCGGCGGTGGCCTGATCAGCGGGATCGCCATTGCCGCGAAATCGATCAAGCCGTCGCTGCGGATCCTCGGCGTCGAGGCCTGGCTCTACCCCTCGATGTACAATGCCATCCATGACGGCAATTTGCCGGCACGTGGCGACACACTCGCGGAAGGCATCGCGGTGAAGTCGCCCGGCAAGATCACGACCGAAATCGTCCGCCGCCTTGTCGACGACATTGCGCTCGTCAACGAAGCCGAGCTCGAGCGCGCGGTGGCGACCCTGATCTCGATCGAGAAGACGGTCGTCGAAGGCGCCGGTGCCGCTGGCCTCGCCGCGCTGATGTCCGACCCGTCCCGTTTCGCCGGTCAGAAGGTCGGGCTGGTGCTGAGCGGGGGCAATATTGACACACGTCTGATCGCATCGGTCCTGACCCGCGAGTTGGCGCGCGAGGGGCGGCTCACCCAATTGTCGCTCGACATTCCCGACAGGCCCGGCCAATTGGCTGCGGTCGCGGCACTGCTGGCCGAGGCCGGCGCCAACATCATCGAGGTCTCGCACCAGCGCACGTTCTCGGATCTTCCGGCCAAGGCGACGTTGCTGCAATTGGTGATTGAAACCCGCGACAGCGCCCATCTCGACGAGGTCATGGCGAGGCTTGGCGCATCCGGATTGAGTGCGCGCTGTACCTGAGCGTGCATGATCGCCGCTATCGCCGCGTCAAACCCGCCAAATGGGCGATCAGCCGATCGATCTCCGCGTCCGTATTGTAGTAGTGCGGGGAGGCGCGTACCACCGGCGGCAGCGAGCGGATTTCGGCATCGATGCGCGTGCTCGACGGATCTGAGGCACCGATCGTGATGCCGGCTGCGGCCGCGTCGCTGACGACCGCTTCCGCCTCGTACCCTTCCACCGTGAAGCTGACGATGGCTCCCGGAGTGCGTCCGAGGTCGCGAACTCTGATGCCGCGAATGGATGCAAGGCCGCCCCGGAGGCGGTCCGCCAGCATGCGGCAACGCCGCTCGATCGGGCCGATCCCGATATCGAGGGCATAGTCGACAGCCGCGCCGAGCCCAAGCCGGGCTGCGTAGTTGTTCTCCCAGGTCTCAAAACGGCGCGCATCGTCACGCAGCCGAAAAGCGTCCCGGGAGACCCAGGGTGCGGCGAAGTGATCGATCATTGGCGGTTCGAGCCGCTGCAGCATTTTTCGGCCGACGTAGAGAAAGCCGGTGCCGCGCGGGCCGCGGAGGAATTTACGCCCGGTCCCCGACAACATGTCACAGCCGATGGCCTCGACGTCGACCACCATCTGTCCGACTGCCTGGCAGGCGTCGAGCAGATAGGGGATGCCGTGCGCCCGCGCTATCTTGCCGACGGCTGCAGCCGGATTGACCAGCCCGCCATTGGTCGGAACCCAGGTGATCGCAATCAGCTTCACGCGCTCATCGATCATGCGTTCGAGCGCGTCGACGTCGAGCTCGCCGCTGGCATCGCTCGGCACGACGTCGATCGCGACGCCTGTTCGGTTGGCGACCTGAAGAAAGGCGACATAGTTGGCCGCGTACTCCGCCTCGGCGGTCAGGATCCGGTCGCCCTTGCTGAATGGAAGCGCGTAGAAAGCCATCTGCCAGGCAACCGTCGCGTTCTCCATGAGGGCGATCTCATCGGGCGCGGCGTTCAGGAGGCGGGCGACCGAGCCGTAAACGGATTCAAGTCGGCGCGCCTCGCGGTCGGCGGCGGCATAGCCTCCGATCTCGCTCTCCAGATCGATGTGTTCCTTCATCGCCGCAACAACCGGCGCCGGCATCAGCGCTGCGCCCGCGTTGTGGAGATAGGCGAGCCGAGAGGCAGCCGGCGTGTCGCGACGAATTCGGTCGATATCCATCATCCATGCCTCCGCGTCTCGCGATCCTCGTGCATGGATTAAACGCGTCGAGGGATGCGGACAAGATGGCCAAGCTTGGTCTCAGATGCAAAGGCCGAGCAGCTTGATGTGGCAGCCGCTGGATTTTGGCTTGCTGGCGGGCGCAGCCTCGCGCTTCACCGCAACCAGCGGCTCCCCGTCTTTCTTGCCTTTGCCTTTGCCCTTCGCCTCGTAGTCGCCGGCGATCACCATTGCCCAATAGGTGCGCTTGCCGCTAGCGTTTTTCGCGCTCGCGATCCCGACGCGGGAAGCGTTGTGCAGCAGCAGATTCTTGCGGTGTCCCGACGAGTCGATCCACTGTCCGAGGGTCTTCTCGAAATTGTCGTAGCCGTAGGCGATGTTCTCGGCGGCGCGGCCTGCGCCGGCCGGTGCGACCCGGCGGTTGAACGGGCCGAGGGCGTCGTGACTGAGGTCGTCCTTCGTCGCCATCGCGCGCGCCTGGTCCATGGCGATGCGGTCGAGGGTCGAATCGCGGACGACGCGGACCTCACCATGCTTGAGGCGGAAGCTCGAGATCAGCTCGGCGGGGGACTCGGCCATTGCGGACGTGGTGGCGAGCAGCAGAAGGCTAGCGATCAGGCCGCCAACCACACGATGCATCATGTACCCCCGAGTGCCCATGACCCCGCCAAGTCCCCCCACCAAGTTCGAATTATCGGATCGCTTCTCTATCGCCAATGTGGACGCTTCAAGGCGTGATCCACGTTAGCTCGCCGGCAGGTCGGCCTCGAAATTGAAGCGGTCGCGCAGGTTCTTGCGCTGCTCCAGGATGTCCTTGAGGAAAGCACGGTCCTGGTCGTTCTTCATCATCGGCTCGATCAGGTCGAGCTGGTTCATGGCGACCAGTTGCAGGATCTCCGTGCGCGGCTTGCCGTCCGGATTGCGTGGCAGTGCGTGCACGACCTGGATGTGTTCCGGCGGCTTTGGCCCCTTGGCAGCGGTGAGCTCGTTGCGCAATTGGCCTTCGAGCGCGGCCTGATCGGCTTCGACGAAGGCATAGAGGCCGACACCGGAGCGGCGGTCGGCAAAGGCGACGATGGCGGTGTCGCGCACGGCGGGGTTCTTGCGGATCAATTCTGCCAGCACCGGCGCGTCGTTGACGAGCCTTCGGCCGCCGCCTTCACGGTCGGTGAAGTTGAACAGGCCGCGGGTGATTGCCCGATAGACCTTCTTGCCGGTGGCGAGCCAGAGGCTGGCGGCGAACGACTTCTTCGCCAGGATCTTGCGCTCGCGCGGCGTCAGCGCCTCGGGCGCGTAGGATCGCTTGTGCTTGAGCAGATGCCGGAGATCTTCATAGGCCAGGATCCGGTAAAGCCGGCCGCGACGGTCGAAGCAGGCGGCGAGCTGGAAGTCGGTCACATAGGCGCGACCGTCGCGGCCGACCAGCCAGTTCTGTTCCTTGGCAAGATCGTTGTGGCAGATTCCGGCGCGGCGCAGCCGTCGCAGCGCGGCCTTCGCCGAGCGAAAATAGGCGAGGTCGCCATGCGGTTTCGCCAGATGCAGCGCGACACCATCGACGAAGCTGCGCACCAGCGCGCGGCGTCCGGCCCACAGCAGCTCCGGGCCGACATCGAGTCCCTTAGCGAGTGCCAGCGCATGCTTCTCGCGGGCGAACAGGTGGCGCGCCAAAAGGAATGACCACCACGGCACCTCGTCGAGGCGGCGCAGCACCGCGTCGACCTCGCCGTCATCGTCGCGGAATCGGCCGCGCTCGACGGTCGAGAACACGTCGCGCTTGAGCAGCACGCCCTCGGTCCAGCGCGCCGAGAGTGTTGCGGCGTCGTCTTTGGGAAGGTTCATCGAAAACTCACGCCGCGGCGGCAATGCGCAGGTGATCGGCGATCCAGCGATCGAGATCGGCGAGCGCCAGCGCGCTCATCGCCTGCTTTTTGGCCACCGTCTTCTCGTTCCCGCGCAGCCGGCTTCCGTCGGGCTTCTTCGTCGGTGCGCTGGCGAGCGGCGGGAACAGGCCGAAATTGATGTTCATCGGCTGGAACGAGCGCGTGCCGGGCTCGATGGTCTCGATATGGCCGCCGGTGATGTGGCCGAGCAGGGATCCGAGCGCAGTCGTGACCGGCGGACTCGCAAGCGTCTCGCCGCGCACCTCCGCTGCCGCATAGAGACCGGCAATCAGGCCGACGCTGGCGGATTCCACATAGCCCTCGCAGCCCGTCATCTGGCCGGCAAAGCGCAGCCGCGGCTGCGCGCGCAGGCGCAATTGGCCGTCGAGCAGCTTTGGCGAGTTGAGAAAGGTGTTGCGATGCAGGCCGCCGAGGCGAGCAAATTCGGCCTTCTCCAGCCCCGGAATGGTGCGGAAGATGCGCTGCTGCTCGCCGTATTTCAGTTTCGTCTGGAAGCCGACGATGTTGTAGAGCGTGCCGAGCTTGTTGTCCTGGCGCAGCTGCACGATCGCGTAGGCCTTGGTGGTGGGATCGTGCGGATTGGTGAGGCCGACCGGCTTCATCGGTCCATGGCGGAGAGTCTCGGGGCCGCGTTCCGCCATGACCTCGATTGGCAGACAGCCGTCGAAATAGGGCGTGTTGGTCTCCCATTCCTTGAACTCGGTCTTCTCGCCGGCGACCAGCGCTGCGACGAAGCCGTCATACTGCTCCTTTGTCATCGGGCAGTTGATGTAGTCGGCGCCGGTGCCGCCGGGACCGACCTTGTCGTAGCGTGACTGAAACCAGGCCACCGACATGTCGATGGATTCGCGGTGCACGATCGGCGCGATCGCGTCGAAGAAGGCGAGGGCGTTCTCGTCGGTCAACTCGCGGATCGCATCGGCCAGCGGCGCCGAAGTGAGGGGGCCGGTCGCAACGATGACGTTGCTCCACTCGGCCGGCGGCAGGCCTGCGACCTCACCGCGGGCGATCTCGATCAGCGGATGATCGTTCAGCGCCTTGGTGACGGCCGCCGAGAAGCCGTCGCGGTCCACCGCCAGCGCGCCGCCGGCGGGTACCTGGTTGGCGTCGGCTGCGCGCATGATCAGCGAATCGAGGCGGCGCATCTCGGCATGCAGCAGGCCGACGGCGTTGTTGGCGGCATCGTCCGAGCGGAACGAATTGGAGCAGACGAGCTCGGCAAGCCCATCGGTGCGGTGTGCCTCGGTCATGCGGGTCGGCCGCATCTCGTGCAGCACCACGGGCACGCCGGATTTGGCCACCTGCCAGGCGGCTTCGGAGCCGGCAAGGCCTGCGCCGATCACGTGCACGGTATTTGATTGGGGTCCTGTCATGGGGCGGACAGGTAGCGCTTTTCGGCGATCAGTGGAATCGCCGAGATCGAGTTTTCTGCCTCCGGATGCGACAACGCCCGCACGAGGCGGGCGCTATCGGTCTGTCCGGTTCAGGGCTGAACGATATCAGCCCTGATACTGACCGGCGGCAACGCGCGGGATGTCCGAGCGATCGAGGCCGATATCGGAAAGCTCGCGATCGCTGAGCTGGGACAGCTCGGCAACATTGCGCTGATAGTCCCGGAAAGCTTGGATCATGCGGATGAGCGAGAGCAGCATTGGTAATCTCCTGTAGTTCGATTCAGCTCTTGCCCGAGCCTCATCGTTGAAATGAATATAGGTGAGAGTGGTGCAGTGCGAAAGTTCCGATGCTGCGATGCAGCTAAGCGCTGAATGCATGGCGCTGGTAACGGACGATTAACCCGAAAGCACTCCCGCCCAAAGCGTAGGCGGACAGGGAGCACAGGTCTGAAGTCCCGTGAATTCACGGATTTGCTATGGGCTAGTCGGTTCCGTTCGGAGCGAAATAAGTCGCTTTGCTCTTGTCCGCAAGCGGATCGACTAGCTTCTACAACCAAGTCTCACATGCGAGAATCGCATGATTCTAATGAACTTATACTCATTACTTGGCGCGTGCGTACACTTTTGCCAACTCTCGCCAGCGATTCGCCTGGTTGCAGCGGATCCACATGACGAAGGGCGGCGAGTCAGGACTATCCCGCTTGGTTAGCCACAACCGTCCCCGCTCGCAGTGCACACACGCTGAACGTGTGGCGTTGATTACAAGCGTGTAATGAAAATCAGAAATTTTGCATGCAGCTCTGCGCGCCGCGCAACATCACGCAATTCTCGCGGGGAATTCATTGCGTCAAGTTGCCGCGCCCGGAGGAAGGTGATGTCGCAGATTCCGGCAATGTCGCTGGCTCTGGCCCAAGAACAAGAGAAGGAAGGTAACGTCATGACGAAGTTACTCGGGGTTATCGCAATTGCCGCCGTTGCGTTCGCCGTCACGCCGGCCCAGGCCGCCAAGCACGCCGCCGGCGGCTGCAGCTCGGCCAATCTGGAGAAGACAGAGACCGCGATCGAAAACATGGCCGATGGTGATGGCAAGTTCGTCGCGCAGAAGGAGATCGCGGCCGCGCAGGACTCGCTGCTCAACGGCAAAATGGGTGCGTGCGGCGCGCATCTGAACAAAGCGATGCACGCCACCATGGGCAAATAGGAACTTCAGGAACGCATTAGGAGAGGGCCGGTCGCCGAGCGATCGGCCCTACGCTTTTGTCCTGCAAGCATCTCATCTAAGGGGCGCGCGCGAGCTGGGTGGCGAAATAGGCGACGGTCTTCGAGTAGACCTCGCTCTTGTTCCACTGCTGCAGCACCGCGAAATTCGGACTGCCCGGCTGCCAATCCTTACCCTTCTGCCAGCCATAACCGGCAAGATAGTTCGCGGTGGAGGCGAGCACGTCAGGGGCGTTGTGCAGGAGATCGCGCTTACCATTGCCGTCGAAATCGACGGCGTATTTCATCCATGACGACGGCATGAACTGGGTCTGTCCGAGCTCGCCGGCCCAGGCGCCCTTCATGTCGGCCGGTGCGAGGTCGCCGCGCTGGACAATGCGGAGCGCATCCAACAGCTCGGCGCGAAACTGCTCGGAGCGCCGGCAGTCATAGGCCAGCGTCGCCAGTGAGCGGATGGTCGCGAACTTGCCGGTATTGACGCCGAAATCGGTCTCGAGACCCCAGATCGCGACCAGCACCTCGCCAGGCACGCCGTAGGTCTGCTCGATACGCGACAGCACCGAGCCGTATTGCTTCATCATGTTGGAGCCGCGCGTCAGGCGCGGCGGCACCATGCGGCCGGAAAACTCCTCGAAGGTCTGGCTGAAGACCTTCTGCGAGCGGTCGCGGTTGAGCACGTTCTGATCGAGCGTCACACCGGCGAGCCCGGCGGAAATGGCCTGTTGCGAGACGCCCTTGGCCGCGGCGTCCGTTTTGAAGTCTGCAAGCCACGCGTCGAAATTGCCTGAACCGCAGGCAACAGCGGCGAGCGCTGGCTGAGCGGATAGGATGGACGCGGTGATGGCTAAGGCTGCGAGGGCGAGACGAGAAATCGTCGGGGTCATTCGAGCAAATAAATTCCGTGAAGTGATCTGAACGGCGCGCGCAATCTCGATGGAAACCGCGGCCAAAGCAAGGCGTATGACAGTGCGCGATCCTGCCCGCACCGGGGCAGGATCGCATGTCACGATATCGTCAGGCGTCGGTCCGATTGCGCCAGGGGAAGAGGTTGGCGGGGAAGTCGGCGGCCGGCTTGCGTGCACGATGCGGCGGAGGCGGCACCGGACGCGCGCCCGGATCGGCCGCGATCACCTTGCGGTAGAGATGCCAGGTGGCATGGCCGAGCACGGGGACCACCACGGCAAGGCCGAGGAAGGCCGGAATGGTGCCCAGCGCCAGCAGGACGGCCACGATCAGGCCCCAGGCCGCCATCGGCACCGGGTTCTTCGCGACGACGCGCAGTGACGTCACCATGGCCTCGAACGCGCCGGCATGGCGGTCAAGCATCAGCGGGAACGACACGGCGCTGATGCACAGCGCGGCAAGGGCGAACAGGAAGCCGGTGCCGCAGCCGACCACGATCAGCCACCAGCCTTGCCGGCTCGTGAGCACGCGCGTCAGAAAATCCGAGATCCCGGATGCGCCTTCATAGCCGAAAGCGGCGACATAAATTGCCTGCGCGGTCGCAACCCAGGTCACGAACAGGGCCAGCAGCAGCGCGCCGAGACCGAGCATGGCGCCGAACGAGGGCGAACGCAGCACCTCCATGGCGTCCCAGGCGCTGGCCTCCTCATGGCGCTCGCGCCGGCTGGAGAGCTCGTAGAGACCGAGAGCGGCGAACGGGCCGATTAGCGCGAAGCCTGCGGCCAGTGGGAACAACAACGGCAACACTGAATAGCCCATCACCACGCGGGCGAGCACGAGGCCCAGCACAGGATAGATCACGCAGAGGATGATGGCGTGGCTCGGCACCGCCTTGAAATCGTCCCAGCCGCGCTTGAGCGCATCCTGCAGATCGGAGAGTTGGATGGTTCGGATCACCGGTCCAGCCGCTTCGGCGGTCTGGGCCATGGACGGGACATTGCCCGGGTAGAGTGTGGCCATGGTCGCTAGCTCCCTTGCCATGCGGCCGCATCTGGCGCCAGCAACGGCGCAAGCGGCCGCTATTCTGAGTTTCGCGATCCCCAACCAGACGCGAATTCCGGATGGCATCGCGAACTGAACGTCAACCGTACGCCCATTTGCGAGTCCTGTCCCTCACGCTTGGGTGAGATTCGATGCCGCGGTGCAATCTCTACAGTGTCATTCGGTCGTTATTTCGCCGCAGATAAGCTGATGCTGCGTGCTTGTTCGCGGAACTTTGGCGGGCGCAACGACGCAACTTGGTCTATAAGTGCCACTCAAGGCCCTTCCAGCGGGTCCTTTTCGGGGAGCAGACATGAGCATTTTCGGGAAAATTATGGGCGCGATCTTCGGTAGCCAGCCAGCTTCCGCCGCGCCCGCAGGCAGCGCACCGTCGGGCAGCGCGCCCGCAGGGGCCGCGCCGAGCGGATCCGCGGCGACGGTGGACGTTGCCTCGATCGTCGACGCGGCGGCCGCTGCGCACAAGGGCGAAAAGCTGGAATGGCGCACCTCGATCGTCGATCTGATGAAGGCGCTCGACATCGATTCCAGCCTCGCTGCGCGCAAGGACCTCGCCAAGGAGCTCGGCTACAGCGGCGACACTAACGATTCCGCGACCATGAACGTCTGGCTGCACAAGCAGGTGATGTCCAAGCTCGCCGCCAATGGCGGCAAGCTGCCGCCGGAGATCAAGCACTGACCGATCGCCCGGTCGCAATCCAAGGGCCCGCGATCGCGCGGGCCCTTTTGCATTCAGGCGACGAGATCCGCATCTTCCGGATGCCTGTCGAGATAATCGACGACGAAACCGCAACCGGCAATCACCTTCCTGCCGTCGCGCCGGATCAATTCCAGCGCGCCCTTGACCAGCTCGGAGCCGATGCCGCGGCCGCGCAGCGCGCGCGGCGTCTCGGTGTGGGTGATGATCACCGCCGACGGCGTCAGCCGGTAATTGGCGAAGGCGATTTCGCTGCCGACATCGAGCTCGAAGCGGCTTCTGTCCTTGTTATCCCGTACCGACGGCGCCATGCAAAAATCCTTCCGACATGCTGCTTGCCTCTGATCTAGGCGCCTCAACCGGTCCTTGCCAAGGTGCGAGCAAGAGTGGTTGCCGCAGGGGAGATATCCGGAAACTGCGTGTCCCGCTCAGCCTGGAATTGAAGCCGGGCTTGCCGACGGTGCAGGAGTCGTTATGGAAGCTCGGGGCGTTGTAGCCCCCCGCCGCTTCTCGCAACGCCGGCGTTGGATCTCTTCCTAGGCCTGATCGCCCGGATGCTTCAATCGGTCGCCTTGGCGAGCCTGGAATCCTCCGGCTGCGCCTGCGGGCGCAGGCATCCCTGGCAGATGACGAGGGAACGGTTGACCATGGCGTCCCGTTCCTCCTCGATGCCATCCTTCGCCTGCCACCATTCCTTTGAATAGGGCTGAAGCGCGGCTTGCGACCTGTTGCGCTCGGATCGGGCCGCGCGCACTGGTTCTGAAGCAGCGCGCGGGTGATTGGGATTTTCGCCGGCGCCGTCCCAGGCATAGCGCGCGGGCTTGAAGGCAGGATCGGAGGCGAGGTGCGCTTGTGGGCCCACGGCACATCCGGCAAGCGCCAGCGATAACATGAGGAGGGCGGGCGCTTTGACCATGATGCGGCACTCTGTACGCGAGAACTGAGCGAGGTTGCGCCGATCATGTTTAAAATTTCCTGAACGGTTGGATGGGCTGCGCTGCGCCCGGCAACCTTGCAGGGCTCCTGGCGATGGCGATAAATGGGCTGCAATGAGCGGGCGGCTCGCGTGCCGTCCGCCGCCGAAGAGGAAGCCCGATGCAGCCCCTGCGCATGTCCCGCCGCGTCATGAATCTCGCTCACATGCTGACCCAGAATGCGCGGCGGCATGGGGCGCGTCCCGGTTTCGTCTGGGGCGACAGATCCTGGACCTGGCGCGAGATCGATGCGCAGGTCTCGGCACTGGCAGCCGCTCTCGCGGCGCGCGGGATCGCGAAGGGCGACCGCATCCTCGTTCATTCCAAGAACGGCGATGAGATGTTCTTCTCGATGTTCGCCGCGTTCCGGCTTGGCGCGGTCTGGGTACCCACCAATTTCCGCCTGATGCCGGACGAGGTCGCCTATCTCGCGCAGGCCTCCGGCGCGAAGGCGTTTCTGTGCCATGTCGATTTTCCCGAGCACGCCGCGGCCGTAAGCGGTGGCGCGCTGGAATTCACCTGGAGCATCGACGGTCGGGCGCCGTTTGCCGAGACGTCGGTTGCGGATGCCGTCGCGTCGCGCGCCGGCACGGTGGTCGAGAACGTCGCAGTCGAGCACGACGATCCCTGCTGGTTCTTCTTTACATCGGGCACCACCGGCCGCTCCAAGGCTGCGGTGCTCACCCACGGTCAGATGGGTTTTGTCGTCACCAACCATCTCGCCGATCTCACGCCCGGCGTCACCGAAGCACATGCCTCCCTGGTGGTGGCGCCGCTGTCGCATGGCGCCGGCGTGCATCAGCTGGTGCAGACCGCGCGCGGCGTGTGCACCGTGCTGCTGCCGACGGAGAAATTCGACATTGACCAGGCGTTCCGCCTGATCGAGGCGCATCGCGTCAGCAATCTCTTCGTGGTGCCGACCATTCTGAAGATGATGGTCGAGCATCCCGCCGCCGACAAATACGATCATTCCTCGCTACGCCATGTGATCTATGCGGGTGCGCCGATGTATCGCGAGGACCAGAAGGCTGCGCTGAGGAAGCTCGGCAAGGTGATCGTGCAGTATTTCGGCCTCGGCGAGGTGACCGGCAACATCACCGTGCTGCCGGCAGCGCTGCATGACCCCGAGGACGGGCCGCACGCGAAGATCGGCACCTGTGGCTTCGAGCGTACCGGCATGCAGGTCTCGATCCAGGACGACGAGGGCCGTGAACTCGGCGCCAACCAGAGCGGCGAGATCTGCGTAATCGGCCCCGCGGTGCTGGCCGGCTACTATGACAATCCCGAAGCCAATGCGAAGGCGTTCCGCAACGGCTGGTTCCGCACTGGCGATCTCGGCCACATGGACGAGGAGGGGTTCGTCTACATCACGGGACGAGCCTCCGACATGTACATCTCCGGCGGCTCCAACATCTATCCGCGCGAAATCGAGGAGAAGATCCTGACCCATCCTTGCGTCGGCGAGGTCGCGGTGCTCGGCGTACCCGATGCGACCTGGGGCGAGGTCGGCGTTGCCGTCTGCGTCGCCCGCGAAGGCGCGAAGCCGGTGAGCGAAGCGGAGATGGCGGCATTCCTCAGCCCCAAGGTGCCGCGCTACAAGATGCCGAAGCGGTTCTTCTTTTGGGAGGCCTTGCCGAAATCCGGCTACGGCAAGGTTCCCAAACGGATGGTTCGCGACGAGCTCGAGGCGCGCGGGCTGCTCGATCTCGACAAGACACGGGCGGGCTGAGCGAAGGTCATGCGCAGTATCAAGCAGCCCGGCGCGCCGGTCGCCGAGCGCATCCAATGGGCGGAGGCGAGGGGACGCGCTTTCTCCTTCACGCTTCAAGCAGGTCTGCCGCTGCTGGAGACGGCGCGCCGCGGTTTCGCCGCGGAGGGATTCGCCGGCGGCGTGCTCAGCTTCGGGCGCGGCGCGCTCGGGCCGTTCGGCTATGTCATGCCGGCGCTGTCGAAGACCAGCGAGAATGCCGCGTTTTATAGCGACACATTCCGGCCAAGCGGCGTGACGCGCACCAGGCTCGGCAGCATGACGCTGGGCATGCGCAATGGCGCCCCGTTCTTTCATTGCCATGGGCTGTGGACGGAGGCCGATGGCCGCGCCGGTGGTGGCCACATGCTGCCGGACGTGACCGATGTCGCCGAGCCGTTCGAGGTCGAGGCCTTCGGCATCGATGGTGCGATGTTCGCCGCAGAGCCAGATCCCGAGACCAATTTCAAGCTGTTCGGGCCCGTGGCGGCTGCGAGCACCGGCGCACGCACGACCAGCCGCGCTTTCGCGCTGCGGCTGCGCCCCAATCAGGATTTCGCGGGCTGTCTCGAAGACTTCTGCCGCGCGCAAGGCATCGCGCGCGCGAGGATCCATGGCGGTGTCGGCTCGACCATTGGGGCGCGCTTCACCCATGGCGGCGTGACTGAGCCCTTCGCGACCGAGCTTGCGGTAACCGGCGGCGCGATTGCGGCCGGCTCCTCCGGCGCCCTCGAAGCCGCACTCGATGTCGCCCTGATCGACTACACTGGCGGCATAGCGGAGGGCCGTCTGATTCGTGGCGACAATCCCGTGCTGATGACCATGGAGCTGGTGCTCGAGGTGTTGGGCTAGTATCGGCGAGCGATCATCAGCGGGTGCGCAGCTTGGCGATGGCCAAGTATGTGGAGTCACTGATCCCCGAACTGGATCCCTGAAACAGGTTGAGCAGGGGGGATTGACCCTGGCCGGTGCTCTGGCTGTTTCTGATGTCATACATGGCGGAGAAACGGCTCAACAGCTTTGTCACCTTCGCGGGATCGGACAGATCCTTGATCTTCATGAATCTGTCTACGAACTTGGCCTGCTGATCGATCGGCATCGCCGCCATCGAGTCAGGCAAATCGAAAGTGGTCCTGAACACCTCCGAAAG
The DNA here is from genome assembly GCF_055807635.1 of Bradyrhizobium sp. Kon56. Classification (NCBI taxonomy): domain Bacteria; kingdom Pseudomonadati; phylum Pseudomonadota; class Alphaproteobacteria; order Hyphomicrobiales; family Nitrobacteraceae; genus Bradyrhizobium; species Bradyrhizobium sp. Kon56. The sequence continues at coordinate 156,514 of NZ_JBVVOU010000016.1, forward strand.
AGCCTTGTCGGCAAGGATGTCGTATGCGGACGTGATGTCCCCCGCCTTTCGCTGGAAATAGAGCGCAAGGCGCACGCCGGGATTGGCATCGCCCTGCTGCTGCTCCAGGCTTTGCTCGACATAGTTCGCTTGTGTTTCCCGAAACTGATCCGGCTTTTGCGGACCCATCATCGGAAGACGCGCGACGTTGCCTTTACTGTCGAAATTGAACGACGCCACGATTTCGGCAAAGCGAGGATCGCTCTCGGTGTTCGCGAAGCTCTTTGGATCGTTCAGGTCGGAGCTGAAGATCTTCTTGAGAAATTCGGTGCTGACCTTCCTGGGATCCAGACCCTTGGCCAAGAGAATGAAATCGACCATCGGCCTGTTTGCGAGAAGATCGGAAACACTGTCGATGCCGGCGATGGCCTGCTGATATTCCGACGCATCCTTCGTGGCCTGTGCCCGAACTGCGGCCTGCTGCTGGGGAGTCGCCGTGCTGGCGCTCTTCACCGCTCCAATGACGTAGTCCTTGGCGATCTGGAGGACTTCAGCCGAGTCCTGAGCCACCAAGGGGGTGGTCAGATTGCCTTTTGCGTCGAAGTTGAAGGCGCGTGCCAGCTCCAAATATCGATTGTCCTTGAGGGTATAGACGTAGCTTTTGGGGTCGTTGATGTCGCTTTCGAGCACGGCCTTGACAGTCGCCGGCGAGACGTTCGCGGGCTCGAGGCCGACAGCTCCCAGCGCAAATTCATACACGCCCGGTGTCGATACGAACGCCTGGACTGAATTGATCTTGAGGATGGCAGTTCTAAATTGCCTGATTGCAAAAGCTTCGTTCAACGGGCTCGCCGCCGAATAGACGGCGGACTTGCTGTCGTCGAACTTCTGTTTCGTGATCGTGACATTTGCAGCAGTCTGCGCCGACACACCTGACGGAAGCGACCCGTCGGAGGAAAACTCGAACGCACCGGCCAGGTCGACGAACCCGCCAATCGTCCCTATCTGCTCGCTAAGGCTGGAAATGCTGCTCGCATATGACTCCAAATGATGCTTTTCGACCAGAATCTGGACGTTCAACTGGGTCACGTTCGCGCCCGGTTGCGATAGTTGGGCGGTGTAGTCGGCGATCCTTGAATTGGCCGCGGTGACATCCGATCGGGCCTGAGCAAGGTCGGCGTTGAGGCCACTTAGCTGAGAAGCGAAAGTGGTGTTGACGTAGCTGTTGGGATCGGATGGATCGCTGCGCAAGACCTGGCTTATGGTGTCACGCGACCACTTGCTTTGATCGATCCCGTACGCCGAATAGACATAGTTGCGAAGACGGTCGTTGTTCAGGAGCTGGTCTGCACTGCTGATGTTACCGATTTCGGCGCTGTAGTAATTCGAATGGCCGGCAAGTGCATCGACCTGGCTTTTCCTGGTCGCCGTGTACAGACCAATCATCTCGTCGGTCTGGTTCTCCGATTGCGCCACCGGCGTGGCACTGCCATTGAAGGAAAACGCGGCGGCGAACTCACGGTAACGCTTGTCGACCAGCTTGTTGACAAAGCTGTTTGCGTCGGAGAGGTCGCTCTCCAGCACCTTTTTCATGAAGGCCTTGGCGTAGGCCATGTCTTCCAGGCCATACGCCTTCGTTGCATAATGATAAAGGCGATAGTCTTTCATGAAGCCGTCGACGGACTTCACCTTGCCGATGTGGGCTTTGTAATAGGCGGCCTCTCGCGCTACGTCCTGTTGCTGTTCGACCCGCGTCAGGGACTGCTTGAGATTGCGCGTGATGTAGCTGTAACTGAAATACGTTGATACCATCGCGCACTCCTACGGTCCCGGACGTCCGTCAATCATTGCGGGGTCGCGAGGTGGGGCTGGCCTCATGCCGGCAAACTGTCTCAGAGCCAGGTTCTCCAAGGCCATTTTCGGACCGCGATCCCAGATTCAAGTTTGCCCTCGCGAGGCATATCGGGTTTTGTTGCTGCATGTTTCTCAGATACAGCTTTCGTGAGGGTTGCGTTCCGGATATGTCCCGATCAAGAGATCGATCGGAATGGCTCTCGTCCCGAACGCGACGCAGCGCCATAGCGCGTCGAAGACGCGCGTAAACGCGCTCACGGCGGTGTGGCGTTGAGCCGGGATCCAGAAGCCGTGCATTCTGCCGCAGGATGGGTCACGGCTCTGCGGCGCATCGCCGAAGGGGCGCTGCGCCGCGTCCGGGGCACGAGAGCCCGAAGTCATCTGGCATTGCTATTCGCGTGATACGCGCGGTTTCGCATTCTCGCGGCCTGGGCGGCCCGAGCTTTGCGGCATTCTTTGCCCCCAAAATGCCGAGGGCGCAGGGAAGGCCGGGTGCCGGCTGGCACCCACGGTCCACTGTGCGAAGGTTGCGCTACGAGAGGCTGCACAGCGGCATACAGGTGAAGCCCAACACACGGCCTTCCCTGCGCAGTGGTTTTACGGCTTATGTCGTGATCTCCCCGGGGAGCGATGCACTATTGCCCCCGTCGCCTTGCGGATGGCTGACGCTGCGGCCCGGTCGGCCCGCACGCATCACCGCAAGACTTGGCGCACAGACCCCGGGCGCCAGGACCACACGATTTTGCCGTACGCAGGCTGCACCGGTCGTGTGCGCGACACTTTCGCTCACGGTTGCCCGCCCTGCGAAGCCTTCGCGCCGGTGTGGCCCACGTCCACCACGTCCCATCCCGCGTTCGTGACGATCGCGATCCGCCCCTCGGCCGGGTTGGGATGGCTCTTTATATGATAATCCGAAATGCGGATAAAGAGAAATATTTTTAAGCGCCGTGATTGACCCGCTTATTGGTGTTTTGCCCGCCGGGGCGGCAAGGGGTTGTGGGGCGCGCGGGCCCCGCCGCAACGCGGCCACGAACGGGTCTCCCCGCGGCCGCAAAATGCGCTACCATGATTCCAGCGCGCTTCAAGTCGCGCATGATCAACGACACGTATGAGGAAACGAGATGAGGGTGACGATTGGACGGCGCACGGTCCTGGCCGCGGTGCTGATTGCCGCGGGCGCGGTGGCTTTGACGGCGGCGTTTGGCCCGGTTTCGACATCGGCCTGGGCCCACGGGCCGACCCGTCAGAAGGTGCGCGAATCCATCGAGATCAACGCCGCCCCGGCCAAGGTGTGGGCCGCAATGGGCAATTTCCAGGACATGAGCTGGCTGCCACCTGTCACCAAGACCGAGGGCGAGAAGGGCAACGAGATCGGCGCGACGCGGAAGCTGACGCTGACGGGAGGCGCGACCGTCGACGAGGAGCTCTACAAGTTTGACGCCGCCGCGATGAGCTATTCCTACCGGATCACCAATGTGGACGTGAAGGTGCTGCCGGTCACCAATTATTCCTCGACATTGACGGTGACGCCGAGCGCTGACGGCAAGGGCTCGACGCTGGAATGGGCCGGCGCGTTCTATCGTGGCTTTCCCAACAACGAGCCGCCGCCGGAGCTGAGTGACGAGGCCGCGGTCAAGGCGGTGAAGGGGCTGTACCAGGCGGGCCTCGAGGCACTCAAGAAGAAGATCGAGAGCGGAAGCTGACGGTGCGGGCGCTGGTCCTGGCGGCGCTCGCCGCCAGCTTTTGCCTGGCCGGCATCGCGCATGTGTTCGCCGAAGAGGCATTCGTCACCAACCAGCTCAGCGACGATCTGATGGTCGTGGACCTCGCCACGGCGCGCAGCGTCGCGACCATCCCGATCGGCGGCAAGCCGGCCGGCGTCGCCGTCAGCGCGGACGGACGTTTTGCCTATGTCACGAGCCCGGATGCCAAAGCCGTGACGGTGGTGGACGCAGCAACGCGGCAGGTTGCGGCGCGGATCGAGGTCGGCGGCGGGCCGCTCGGCATTGCCGTCGCGCCGGATGGCCGCACCGTCTATGTCGCGGACTGGTATGCGGCGGCGGTGCGGGTGATCGACGCGGCCTCGCGCAGCGTCACGGCCAGCATTGCGGTCGGCGCCTCGCCATCGGGGCTCGCGGTAACGCCGGATGGCAAGCTGCTGCTCTCGGCCGACCGCGACGACGACAGTGTGTCGGTGGTCGACACCGCGACGCGCCAGCGCACGACGACCATCAAGGTCGGCACCCGTCCGTTCGGCGTCACCATCGATGCCGAGGGCAAGCGCGCCTACACCGCCAATGTCGGCTCCAACGACGTCTCCGTGATCGACATCGCCACTGGGGCCGAGACCGGCCGCGTGCAGGTCGGGATGCGCCCTTATGCGGTGGCGCTGGCGCAGGGCCGCGGCTTCGTCACCGATCAGTATGGCGGCACTGTCAGCGTGTTCGATCTGGCGACGTTGAAGCCGCTCAAGCGCATCAATGTCGGCGATTATCCCGAAGGCATTGCCGCGACTGCCGACGGCAAGCGCATTATCGTCGCCTGCTGGGAAAGCAACACGCTCGATATCATCGATGCGGTCGAGCTGAAGCTGATCGGCGAGGTCAAGACCGGCGACGGCCCGCGCGCGTTTGGGGCATTCTTGCGCAGGACGGAGTAGGGGCGTGTAGCCCGCGTGAGCGGAGCGACATGCGGGACGGGGCTCTCCTCATCCACCGGCGTTCCCGGATATCGCTTCGCTCATCCGGGCTACGGCACCGGGGCACAGCGTCCATACAATCTCATCCATCTGATCAAACATGTGATCCGGCGCCATCGCCCGCAGCGCCGCCGGCGCCGCATAACCCCAGCCCACCGCTCCGCAGGCAATTCCCACTGTCCGCGCCGCCTCGATGTCGCGCACTTCGTCGCCGATCGAGATGACCTTGCCCGGCTCCACGCCGGCGCGGCGGATGACCCGTCGGAACTTCGCGGGCTTGCCGAAAAGCGAGGCCGCGCAATCGAAATGGGCGAACAGCGTCGCGCAATCGCCGAGCTTCTCGCGCGCATTGGCTTCGCTGTCCGACGTCACCATCGCGAGCTGCACGCCACCCTCCGCCAGCGTCCGCAGCATTGTCTCGACCCCCGCAAACAGCGAAATCTCCGCTGCAGCCTCCGCCTTCAGTCGCCGCGCATGCCGCGCGATCGCCGGCAGCTTCCACAGCGGCACCTCGAGCCGGCTCAGAATCTCCCGCGAAGAAGCATGCCGCAGCCCCTCGATATCCTCGTCCGCGACGCGGCGGAAGCCGAAGCGATCGGCGACGTCGTTGATGGTGCGCAGGAACCACGGAAAGCTGTCGGCCAGCGTGCCGTCGAGATCAAAGATGGCGAGGGAGTAGGGCATGGAGACGAAGCTACACCGCTAGGCTTTCCACACGGTTTCCTCGGTCCATCCGAGTTGGTCGAATTCGGTGGCCCTGAGCGGCGCCTCTCCCTCGGCGAAGAACTCGTCAAGCTGAGGCGGCGCGACGCTCGTTTCGGACAGCATGGCGTGCGCTTGTCCGCGGTGATGAATTTGATGCTGGAACAGATGCATGAGCAGTCGGTCGCGGCGTTCGGTCTGGACCCGCGTGTCGCGGTTGATCCGCACAATGCCGTTGAGAATCTCGGGCGTCAGTCCATCGCAGACGGCAATCAAGCGCTTGTCGATCGCGGCCTGCGCAGCCTTCAACGCGGCAAGGGAGGGGTGCGGCACCTCGTTCTTCCAAGCCGCCGGTCCTAGCCATCCGCCCTCCAGTGCATCGACATAGAAGAGGTCGATGACATGGATGTGGTTCAGCGTGCGTTGCAGGCTCGGAAAGAAGCCGGTCCGCTCGGCTTCGAAGTCGGCCTGAGACAGCGCCGCGCAAGCGGTGAGCAGCCTGGGCGAACGCACGATAGGTTTGCACAAGTCCGGCAGGCAAACTCAGTCTCCCTCAGACAATGTGTCGGCCGCTCCCGCGGCGTAACCTACTCGGCCGCCTCGCTCGCCGCGCGTCTCCGCTTCGGCTTCCGAGCCTTCGCCAGCACCGGCGCCAGGAACTTCCCCGTATAGCTCCGCGGCGCTTTTGCGATGTCCTCTGGCGGGCCCCAGGCGACGATCTCGCCGCCGCCATCGCCGCCTTCGGGGCCGAGGTCGATGACCCAGTCGGCGGTCTTGATCACTTCGAGATTGTGCTCGATGACGACGACCGTGTTGCCCTGCGCGACCAGTTCGTGCAGCACCTCCAACAGCTTCTTGACGTCGTGGAAATGCAACCCGGTGGTCGGCTCGTCCAGGATGTAGAGCGTGCGGCCGGTGGCGCGCTTTGACAGCTCTTTTGCGAGCTTGACGCGCTGGGCTTCGCCGCCCGAGAGCGTCGTGGCCTGCTGGCCGACATGGATGTAGTCGAGGCCGACGCGATGCAGCGTCTGGAACGTCTCGCGTACACGTGGGACCGCCTTGAAGAACTCGGCCGCTTCCTCGACGGTCATGTCGAGCACGTCGGCGATGCTCTTGCCCTTGAATAGGACCTCCAGCGTCTCGCGGTTGTAGCGCTTGCCCTTGCAGACGTCGCAGGTGACGTAGACGTCGGGCAAGAAGTGCATCTCGATCTTGATGACGCCGTCGCCCTGGCAGGCCTCGCAGCGGCCGCCCTTGACGTTGAAGGAGAACCGGCCGGGCTCGTAGCCGCGCGCTTTCGACTCGGGCAGGCCGGCGAACCATTCGCGGATCGGCGTGAAGGCACCGGTATAGGTCGCGGGGTTGGAGCGCGGCGTGCGACCGATCGGCGACTGGTCGATGTCGATGATCTTGTCGATGTGCTCGAGGCCCTCGATGCGGTCGTGCGGCGCGGCGCCTTCGCTGGCATTGTTCAGCTTGCGGGCGATCGCCTTGTAGAGCGTGTCGATCAGCAGCGTCGACTTGCCGCCGCCGGAGACGCCGGTGACGCAGGTGAACAGGCCGAGCGGAATTTCGGCCGTAACGTTCTTGAGGTTATTGCCGCGCGCGTTGACCACCTTGATGGTGCGGCGATGGTTCGGCGGGCGCCGCTCGGGCACCTCGACCTCGAGCTCGCCGGTGAGATATTTGCCCGTCAGCGAGTTGGGGTTGCGCATGATCTCGGCGGGCGTGCCTTCGGCGATGATGTTGCCGCCATGCATGCCGGCGCCGGGGCCGATGTCGAGCACGTGGTCGGCGAGCAGGATCGCGTCCTCGTCGTGCTCGACCACGATCACGGTGTTGCCGAGGTCACGAAGTCTCTTGAGCGTGTCGAGCAGGCGCGCGTTGTCGCGCTGGTGCAAGCCGATCGAGGGCTCGTCGAGCACGTAGAGCACGCCTGTCAGGCCCGAGCCGATCTGCGAAGCCAGCCGGATGCGCTGGCTCTCGCCGCCGGACAGCGTGCCGGAGGAGCGGGAGAGTGTGAGGTAGTTGAGGCCGACATCGAGCAGGAAGGTAAGGCGCTCGCGGATCTCCTTGAGGATGCGGCCGGCGATCTCGTTCTGCTGAGTGTTCAGCGCCTCCGGCACGGTCTCGAACCACGCGCCGGCGCCCTTCACCGACATCTCGGAGATGTCGCCGATATGCTTGCCGCCGATCTTGACGCAGAGCGCCTCGGGCTTGAGCCGAAAACCGTGGCACGCCTCGCAGGGTACGTCGTGGAAATACTTCGCCAGCTCCTCGCGCGCCCACTCGCTCTCGGTCTCGCGATAGCGGCGGTTGATGTTGGTGATGACGCCCTCGAACGGCTTCTTGGTGTCGTAGGAGCGGACGCCGTCCTCGTAGGAGAACTTGATCTCGTCCTCGCCGGAGCCATGGAGGATCGCGTTCTGCGTCTTCTTGGGCAGATCCTTCCATTTGGTGGTCAGCGTGAACTTGTAGTGCTTGCCGAGCGCAGTCAGCGTCTGAATGTAATAGGGCGACGAAGACTTGGCCCAGGGCGCGATCGCGCCCTTGCCAATGGCGAGCTCCTTGTCGGGAATGACGAGGTCTTCGTCGACATGCTGCTCGACGCCGAGGCCGCCGCACGCGGGACAGGCGCCATAGGGGTTGTTGAACGAGAACAGCCGGGGCTCGATCTCGGGGATGGTGAAGCCGGACACCGGGCAGGCGAACTTTTCCGAGAACAGCATGCGCTCGGGTCCGCTCTTGTCGTGGATCTTTGCGGTCTTCTTCTTCTCTTCCGCGGGTGCTGCCGCAGCCGGCGCATCCGCGAATTCGATGACGGCGAGGCCCTCGGCAAGTTTCAGCGCGGTCTCGAAACTTTCGGCGAGGCGCTGGCCGATGTCGGGGCGCACCACGATGCGATCGACGACGACGTCGATGTCGTGCGGGAATTTCTTGTCGAGAACAGGGGCTTCGGCGAGCTCGTGGAAGGCGCCGTCGATCTTGACGCGCTGAAAGCCCTTCTTGAGCCATTCGGCAAGCTCTTTGCGGTACTCGCCCTTGCGGCCGCGCACGACCGGCGCGAGCAGATAGAGGCGCGAGCCCTCGGGCAGCGCCAGCACGCGATCGACCATCTGCGAGACGATCTGGCTCTCGATCGGCAGGCCGGTGGCGGGCGAATAGGGCACGCCGACGCGCGCCCACAGCAGGCGCATGTAGTCGTAGATTTCGGTCACCGTGCCGACGGTGGAGCGCGGGTTCTTCGACGTCGTCTTCTGCTCGATCGAGATCGCCGGCGACAGGCCGTCGATCTGGTCGACGTCGGGCTTCTGCATCATCTCCAGGAACTGGCGGGCGTAGGCAGACAGCGATTCGACGTAGCGGCGCTGGCCTTCGGCGTAGATGGTGTCGAACGCGAGCGAGGATTTGCCGGAGCCCGACAGCCCCGTGAACACCACCAGCTTGTCGCGGGGAATCTCGACATCGACGTTCTTGAGATTGTGCTCGCGCGCGCCACGGATGGTAATTGCGCGCAGGTTTGATCCCACGTTCTGCTGTTGGCGCTTCGCCTTGATCACTTCATCCATCCGGGTTGCCCTCAAGGAATCCCAAAGGCGCGCGATCGCGCCAACAAAAAAGGCGCGCTTCGCCCGGAACCGGGATCGGCGCCGATGGGGTTGTCAGCGAACGTAGGAAGAACGGAGACGGATTTCCAGTGGGACTTGCGAATCGTCAACGGATTGTTGGCGCACTGGCGGCATCTGGCAGGAGCAGGGTGGAACTGCGCGGCAACGTGCCCGACAAAACAAAAAGGCCGGCACAAGGCCGGCCTTTCGTAACGCGGATGGCGTTGGGGCTAAGTACTGAACTCAGTACTTGGCGACCACCGGGCCCCCGAAGTGATAGTTCACGCCGACCTGCACGGTGTGAAACTCGAGCGTGCCGGAGGGCAGGGCGCCCGAGAAGTAGGTCTCGCCGCCGAGGCTGCGAAAGAGGTACTCGCCCTTGACCGACCACTGCGGAGCGAAGAACGCTTCGACGCCCGCACCGACGGTCCAGCCGGAGTGCCACTTGCTGTCGGAAACGGTCACGCCGAGCGCGCTGACGCTGAGCTTGTTGTCGATCCAGGCGTAACCACCGGTGCCGTAGAACAGGACGTTGTTGACGGCGTAGCCGATGCGGCCGCGCACGGTTCCCATCGCATCGGTTTTGGAGCTGAGGGTGGTGCTGACGAGGCCGAAGCCGGGGACGGCAACGGGGCCGGTGACCGACGCGCTGACATCAGCCCAGGAACCATCGGCCTCGACGCCGAGCACGACATTGCCGGTCTGCCAGTTGTAGCCGGCAGTACCGCCGACGAAGCCGCCCTTCATCTTCGGGTCGGTCGAGGAATTTTCCCAAGCGCCGCCACCGACGATACCGAGGTAGAAGCCGGTCCAGTTGTAGACCGAAGCCATGGCCACGGGGGCCTTGGTGTAGGGGCGCGCCGCGAGATCAGCGGCCGAAGCCGGGGCAGCGAGAGCGAACAAACAGGCCGAAGCCAACAAAACCTTTTTCATTTTCAACTAATCCCAGTCCCAGTTTCTGATTGTGCCTTCCAAGATAGGGAAGGGCATCGGACTCACTTGCCCAACTGATGCCGTACTTACACCAGTGAAGCCGCAAGTTGTGTCACTCAAAAGCAACAACGGTCGGAAAACGGAACGGTTATTGACCGATTAATATCGGAGGACTGCACAGCAAAAGGCCGGCGCAAGGCCGGCCTTCGAAGTGCGATATGTCCAGCGCGATCAGTACCTTGCGATGGCCGGACCGCCCCAGCGATAGTTCAAGCGGACCAGGCCCATGTCTACGTCCTGGCGAATCCGGTCGCTGCCGAATACCGCACCCGCGGGCGTTGTGAAGCCGATCGTGCGATCGCCAAGGAAGATGTGGTCGTACTCAAAGCCCAGCGACCAGTTCGGGGCGAAGCCGAATTCCAGACCGGCCCCGACCGTGCCACCCCAGCGAGTCTCCCGGGCCGAAGCCAACAGCGCGCCCGCGCCGGGCGTACCCGCAGCAGCGTAGATGTCGTACTTGTCACCGACGACGGCGGCGCCGCCCTTCACGTAAAGCAGCACGTTGTTCCAGGCGTAACCGACCTGACCGGTGATGAGACCGAAAGCGTCGATGCGGGAACGGTTGCGATCACCCGTCACCAAAGCGGTACCAGGGAAGAGGGTGCTCACGTTGTCGCCCCGGAAATCAGCCCAGTTGCCCTGGCCTTCCAGACCGAACACCCAATTGGCGGACTGCCAGCGATAGCCGATCTGGCCGCCGACGGTGCCCCCTGTTGCATTGTGACAGCCTTCGCCGACGAGAACGCCGGTCGCGGGCGTGACGAAGTCCCAGCACTTGTGGCTGGAGCCACCGCCGCCGTTGATGCCGATGTAGAAGCCGCTCCAGTCGTAGATGGCGGCAACCGCCGGCGGCGGGGCTTTGGTGTAGGGACGCGCGGCCATGTCCGCCGCGCTTGCGGGAGCCGACAAGCCCATCGCCACTGCACCGATTGTACAAATAAGAAGCTTATTCATTGCCAGTCTCCCCAGGTTTCGTCCGCTTCTTATGTCCCCGAAGCGGCTGATCAGGCGCGAGGGCCCATATGAACTAAGTCCGAGGCAACCGTAGCTCTACGGAGCGGCAGAGTCCGTCTCCCAAATGCAACAATACCGGGGCAGTGCGAGTACCCATAACTTGCTGAATGTTAAGTTCTTTCTTCCATTTTTGGGAACCTACAAAGGTTCCAATCGACGTGTGCCTTTCCGCAACACATTTGGCCGATCGATCCCACGCCTTCAGATCTGTCTTCGCCAAGAACAAATCTGGAACGAACCGGAGGTCGATGCTATATGTGGGGATAACCGGAAGGGTGACGGCCTGATCGTCGTCCGCAAGTGTTCGGCGAGCGTATAGGGTCGCCTCAACAGGCACGGCGGAACGCGGGAGCGGACCGGCCTTCTTGAATTCAGTGGCATTCGGAGCGGAGAGCGGAGATGGCGGGAAGCGTCAACAAGGTCATTCTGGTTGGAAATCTCGGCAAGGATCCTGAAATCCGCCGCACCCAGGACGGGCGGCCGATCGCCAATCTGAGCGTCGCGACCTCGGAGACGTGGCGCGACAAGGCGACTGGCGAGCGCAAGGAAAAGACCGAGTGGCACCGCGTCGTGATCTTTAATGAAGGGCTCTGCAAGGTCGCCGAACAGTATCTGAAGAAGGGCGCCAAGATTTACGTCGAGGGTGCGCTCCAGACCCGCAAATGGACCGACCAGAGCGGTGTCGAAAAGTACTCGACCGAAGTCGTGCTGCAGGGGTTCAACTCGACCTTGACGATGCTGGACGGTCGTAGCGGCGGTGGCGGAGGCGGCAGCTTCGGCGACGAGCCGGGCGGCGATTTCGGCTCCTCCGGTCCGGTCAGCAGCGCGCCGCGGCGCCCTGTTGCCGCCGGCGGCGGTGGCCGCAACAGCGACATGGACGACGATATCCCGTTCTGAGCGATTCCGCTCCAAGAACGCGGCGCCTGATGCGGACGCCCGGCCGGATGGGCGGCGCTTCTCATCTCATGTCAGAACATCCCACTAATCGACAGGACGGGCTCGGCATTTCCGGGCCCGCTTCATGTTTGGGGTGAGCTCGGATTGCGGCTTGGCAAACGCGCCGACGCGGCAAGCTCACCGCGCGGTTTTCCACGCGTGAGCGGCGATTTTGCAAGGCCGATGCGAGTGCTGTCCGAGACACCGCTCGCAAGGGCTTAAGTTGTTGGAAAAATAGGCGGAAAAAGCGCTTCCCAGAACGCCGCGAGGGTGGTTATCAGAGGCTCGATGCGCTATATGATTCCCAGATAAAACCTCACCGGATTTCCCCTTGGCTGACGACGACGACAAGCCCGGCGACCAGCCGGCGCAACCCTCGGATATTCGCCCCGTCTCCATCTTCGAGGAGATGAAGAAGTCCTATCTCGACTACGCCATGAGCGTGATCGTGGCGCGGGCGCTGCCTGACGCCCGCGATGGCCTGAAGCCGGTGCATCGCCGCATCCTGTACTCGATGAACGAGCAGGGGCACACGCCGGACAAGAAGTACGTCAAGTCCGCCCGCGTGGTCGGTGACGTCATCGGTAAATATCATCCGCATGGCGACCAGTCGATCTACGACGCCATGGTCCGGATGGCGCAGGACTTCTCCATGCGCGTGCCGCTGATCGACGGCCAGGGCAATTTCGGCTCGGTCGACGGCGATCCCCCGGCTGCCTATCGTTATACCGAAGCCCGATTGACGAAGGCGGCGCTGGCTCTGCTGGCCGACATCGACAAGGACACGGTCGACTTCCAGCCGAACTACGACAACAACGAGACCGAACCGTCGGTCTTGCCAGCCAAGTTCCCGAACCTTCTCGTCAACGGCGCCGGCGGCATCGCGGTCGGCATGGCGACCAACATCCCGCCGCACAATCTCGGCGAGGTCATCGACGCCTGCGTCGCGCTGATCGACAACCCCGCGCTCACCATCGACGAGCTCATCAACATCGTGCCGGGACCCGACTTCCCGACCGGCGGCGTCATCCTCGGACGGCAGGGCATCCGCGCCGCCTATCACCTCGGCCGCGGCTCGGTCATGATGCGCGGCAAGGTCGCGATCGAGACCATCCGCAAGGAGCGCGAGGCGATCATCATCACCGAGATTCCCTACCAGGTGAACAAGGCGACGATGGTCGAGCGCATCGCCGAGTTGGTCAAGGAAAAGAAGATCGAGGGCATCGGCGACCTGCGCGATGAATCCGATCGCGACGGCTACCGCGTCGTCATCGAATTGAAGCGCGACGCCGTGCCGGATGTGGTGCTCAATCAGCTCTATAGGTTCACGCCGCTGCAGACGAGCTTCGGCGTCAACATGGTGGCGCTCGACAGCGGCCGTCCACGGGTCATGCACCTGAAGGACCTGCTGGCGATCTTCGTCGACTTCCGCGAGCGGGTCGTCACGCGGCGCACCAAGTTCCTGCTCGCCAAGGCCCGAGATCGCGCCCATGTTTTGGTCGGTCTCGCCATCGCAGTCGCCAATATCGACGAGATGATCCGCGTCATCCGGACCTCGCCCGACCCGACCACCGCCCGCGACACCCTGATGTCGCGCGACTGGCCGGCCCGGGACGTCGAGGACATGCTGACGCTGATCGACGATCCGCGCCACCGCATCAGCGAGAACGGCACGATCCGGCTGTCGATGGAGCAGGCGAGGGCCATTCTCGATCTGCGCCTGCAACGCCTCACCGCACTCGGCCGCGACGAAATCCGCGAGGAGCTCGACAAGCTCGCCGGCGAGATCGCCGACTATCTTGACATCCTGCGCTCGCGCGACCGCGTGCTGGGCATCATCAAGTCCGAGCTCGCCGAAGTGAAGGCCGAGTTCGCAACCCCGCGCCGCACCGTCATCATCGAGCAGGAAGGTGAGGTCGAGGACGAGGACCTGATCCAGCGCGAGGACATGGTCGTCACCGTCTCGCACGCCGGCTACGTCAAGCGCGTGCCGCTGTCGGCCTACCGGGCCCAGCGCCGCGGCGGCAAGGGCCGCGCCGGCATGCAGACCCGCGATGAGGATTTTGTCAGCCGGCTGTTCGTGGCGTCCACGCATACTCCGATGCTGTTCTTCTCCTCGCGCGGACAGGTCTACAAGATCAAAGTCTGGCGCCTGCCGATGGCCGCGCCGAATGCGCGCGGCAAGGCGCTGATCAACATCCTGCCGCTGGAGCAGGGCGAGCGCATCACCACCATCATGCCGCTGCCGGAGGACGAGTCCACCTGGGGCAATCTCGACGTGATGTTCGCCACGACAGGCGGCAACGTCCGGCGCAACAAGCTGTCCGACTTCGTCGATGTCCGCCGCTCCGGCATCATCGCGATGAAGCTCGACGACAACGAAGCGATCGTCGACGTGCAGATCTGCACCGAGCACGACGACGTGCTTTTGACCGGCGCCGGCGGCCAGTGCATCCGCTTCCCCGTGACCGACGTGCGCGTGTTCACCGGCCGCACCTCGATGGGCGTGCGCGGCATTGCGCTTGCCGAGGGCGACAAGGTGATCTCGCTGGCGATCCTGCGCCACGTCGAGACGACGTCCGACGAGCGCTCGGCGTACCTGAAGATGCGTCGTGCGGTCGCCGGCGAAGCTGCGGCCGAGGAGCCGGCGGCGGACGCCGAGGCCGAGGAGACCTCCGGCAGCTTCCAACTCGCCCAGGAGCGTTACGTCGAGATGTCAGCGCAGGAGCAGGTCGTGCTGACCGTGTCCGTCAACGGTTACGGCAAGCGGACGTCGTCCTACGAGTACCGCACCACGGGCCGCGGCGGCAAAGGCATCGTCGCCATGAGCGTCAACAACCGCAACGGCAACCTCGTAGCGTCGTTCCCCGTGGAGGATGCTGATCAAATCATGCTGGTTACCGACAAGGGCCAGCTGATCCGCTGCCCGGTCGAAGGCATCCGCGTCGCCGGCCGCTCGACCCAGGGCGTGATCGTGTTCGACACCGCGGAGGACGAACACGTCGTCTCGGTCGAGCACATCACGGAAGAGGCCGAGAGCGGAAACGGGGCGAATGGGGAGTCGAACGGGGAGTGATGCGTCACCCCCTAGCCCGGATGGAGCGCAAGCGAAATCCGGGTTCTTCATTCGGACGGCTGTCCCGGATTGAGTTGTGCTCGATCCGGATACTTCACTGACCAGCTAAATCTCCAGCTCCGTGCCGAATTCCACCACCTGCTTGGTCGGTACGCCGAAGAACGCGGCGGAGCGTTCGGCGTTGCGTTGCAGGAAGGCGAACACGGTTTCGCGCCAGACCCACATGCCCGGCACGTCCTCGCGCGGGATGATGGTCTCGCGGCCGACGTAATAGGTGATGTCGGAGAGATCGATGCCGGGCAGCTTGCCGTGGCGGCAGGCGAAGGTCAGCCCTTCGTAAATCGTCGGGTTCTGCATGAAGCCGTAATGCAGAACGACGCGGGTAATGCCGGGAATGATCTCGATCACCTCGATGCGGTCTTCGTCGGCGATGTGAGGAAGCTCCTCGATCAGCACGGTGACCAGGACGATGCGCTCGTGCAGCACGTGGTTGTGCTTGACGAACTGGGTCAGTGCCAGCGGCACGCCGCGCGGCGCCGAGGCCAGGAACACGGCGGTGCCGGGGAGTCTGGCGCTGCACTGGTTGACCGCGGTCTCGATCAGATCCTCCTCGGGCTGGCGCAGCTTCGCGCGTGCGGCTTCGACGAGCTTCACGCCGCTGCGCCAGGTCAGCATCAGGAAGGCGACGAAGCCCGCCAGCATCAGCGGAAACCAGCCGCCCTCGAACAGCTTGATCGAATTGGCCGAGAAGAAGATCAAATCGATCACGAAGAAGAAGCCGTTCACGGCAACCACGAGCCACGGTGAATAGCCCCACTGGATCGCGACCAGGGCGGCGAGCAGCGTGGTGATCGCCATCAATAGCGACACCGCGATGCCGTAGGCGCCGGCCAGCGCCTCCGAGCTGCCGAAACTCAGCACGGCGCCGAGCGTTGCGGCGGCGAGCAGCCAGTTCACCAACGGCACGTAGATCTGACCGATCGCGTCGCTCGTGGTGTGACGGATCTGCATGCGCGGCAGGAAGCCGAGCTGGATCGACTGCTGCGTCAACGAGAACACGCCGGAGATGATGGCTTGCGAGGCGATCACGGTCGCGACCGCCGAGAACGCGACCAGCGGATAATGCAGGGCGTCAGGGCAGAGCTGGAAGAACGGATTTTCGATCATGGTGGGATCGGTGATCAGCAGCGCGGCCTGGCCGAAATAGTTCAGCACGAGCGCAGGCAGGCAGATCGCGAACCAGGCCAGCCGGATCGGCAGGCGGCCGAAATGCCCCATGTCGGCGTACATGGCTTCGCCGCCGGTCACCGCGAGGAAGGCGGCCCCCAGGATCGCGAAGGAGACATGAAAATCCTGATGGATCAGGAAGTCGAACGCATAGAGCGGGCTGAGCGCCGCCAGCACCGCCGGCGCCTTGACGATGCCGTGGATGCCGAGCGCTGCCAGCACGAAGAACCAGGCCAGCATCACCGGTCCGAAGATGCGGCCGATGAAGCCGGTGCCCTGCTTCTGCATCATGAACAGTCCGATCAGGATGACGACGGTCACGGGCACAACCGCCGGCGCGAGCGAGGGTGCGTCGACCTTCAGACCTTCGATGGCTGAGAGCACGGAGATGGCCGGCGTGATCGCGCCGTCCCCGTACAGTAGCGCGGCGCCGACGAGGCCGACGACCAGCAAATGCGCGCGCCAGGTACCGGGTTGAGCGTTGCGGGCATGCAGCAAGGCCAGCAGCGCGACGATGCCGCCTTCGCCGCGGTTATCCGCACGCAGAATCAACAGCGCATATTTCAGTGAGATGATCAGCAACAGCGCCCAGAGGATCAGCGAGGCGACGCCCAGAACGGCATCGTTCGTCAAAGTGCCGCCATGGGCGGCGGCCTTGGCGGCTTCCTTCAGGGCGTAGAGGGGGCTGGTGCCGATATCGCCATAGACCACCCCGAGGGCGCCCATGGTCATGGCAATCGGCAGTGGATCAGGTTGATGGCCGGAGGCGACTGCAGGCGTACTGGACAATGGCGACCCCCCGATGGGATCGCGCCCGACGGGTCATTCCGACGGGCGCGAGCATCAGGCAGTGTGCGACGGGACGTCGCAAATATCCATGGGGTATATCTTTGGGGTTTATCTTGAGAGTTAGCTGACGCGAAACTGACAGACCCCCACTACGGAGTACGGTTGGCAGTCACAAGGCGAGCCTCGCGGATTTTGGCTTTGGTGCCGGCCTGGCGGAGGCAGGACGCTTCGAAATTCGGCCAGGCCTGCTGCGAGCAGTCCTTGCCGACGGTGCGGATATCGAGCCGGTCGCTCTTGGCAAGCGGCTGCGGCACGCTCGCCTCGACGGTGGGGGCGAAGCCGGGCAGGAGCGTGAGGGTGGCAGCAACACACGCAGAAATGGCGATCGCCGAAAGAGCCTTGATCATGACAGTCCCCTGTGATGCGGCCGCTACGCCCAGTGTGCGGCCCGTCGTTCGTTGGCTGGATTAGTAACCATGGCCAGTTTCCGGACGTCTTCGCGAACGCGGGAAATGGTTTCGTTCGCGCTCCGTTTTGTGTCGTGGCCGCCCTTAGGACGAAACAATTCGGCGCATTCCGACACGCTTCTGCGGAAAAACCGCCAGGGAACTTGACCGGCTTGCCGGGCCGGGCAGGGCGCGGTAGGACGTGGCCATGCCGCGCATTGCCTTCTATCCAGGTTCCTTCGACCCCATCACCAACGGCCATCTGGACGTGGTCCGGCACAGCGTGTCGCTGTGCGACAGGCTTGTTGTCGCGATCGGGGTGCACCCCGGCAAGAAGCCTCTGTTCTCGACCGAGGAGCGGCTGAAGATGCTCCATGACGTCTGCGGGCCGGTGGCCGCCCAGGCCGGCTGCTTGCTCGAGGCCGTGACGTTTGACGATCTGTCGGTGACCTCGGCGCGCAAGCACGGTGCCACGATCATGATTCGGGGCCTGCGCGACGGCACCGACCTCGACTTCGAGATGCAGCTCGCCGGCATGAACGAGGCCATGGCGCCCGAGGTGCATACGATCTTCCTGCCGGCCTCTCCCATGGTCCGCCCGATCACCGCCACTTTGGTGCGCCAGATCGCTGCCATGGGCGGGGATGTCTCGGCCTTCGTTCCGCCGCTGGTTGCGGCCCAGCTCAAGGCAAAATTCGCCTGATAACGGCGGGTTTCCTTTCTCATCTCTGATCCGGAGTTGTCATGATCCGAATTCTCGCAGTTCTTGCCGCGGTTCTGTTCGCGGTGCCGGCCTTCGCGCAAGCCTTGCCGGCCGGCCTCGACAAGGCCAACGCCATCGTCATCGACTCCACCAAGGGCCGCATCGTCATCAAGCTCCGGCCGGACCTTGCGCCCCAGCACGCCGAGCGCATCAAGCAGCTCGCGCGCGAGGGTTTTTACAACAACGTGCCGTTCCACCGCGTCATGGATGGCTTCATGGCGCAGACCGGCGACGGTCAGAACTTCAATGGCACCGGCGGCTCGAAATATCCGAACCTGAAGCAGGAATTCTCGAAGGTGCATTTTGCGCGCGGCATCGTCGGCATGGCCCGGCGCGGCGACAGCGTCGACACCGCAAATTCGCAGTTCTTCATCATGTTTGCCGACGGCGGCAGCCTCGACAACCAGTACACCGTGATCGGCGAGGTCGTGCAGGGCATGGACGTCGTCGACAAGCTGAAGAAGGCGCCTCCCGGATCGAGCGGCGGCACCGTCACCGACCCCGACAAGATGGTGAAGGTGCAGGTCGCTTCCGACATCAAGTAGGAGCGGCGATGGCTCGCTGCGGTGGCAAGCTCCTGCTGGTTGCCGCGGTGCTGCTGCTCGGCGTCCCGGGCGCGGTCGCCGAGGACGCACAGGTCAACACCATCCAGGACATCTTCCGGCATTTGCGCACCTGCTGGAAGCCGCCGCCCGCCGCCAGGGCCCGCCCGATCGACATCACCGTCGTGGTGAGCTTCAACCGGGCTGGAAACATTCTGGGCCATCCGAGGATTACCTATGAATCCGCGGAGGCTTCCGACAATGACCGGCTGCAATACCGGGTCGCGGTGATGGAGGCATTGCAACGCTGCACGCCGATGCCATTTACCGATGCGATGGCCGGCGCCGCTGCGGGGCGTCCGTTCGCGATCCAGTTTCGCAACCGCAAGTCTTCACCTGACAGGACTTCACCCCCAACCCAAGAGAGACGAGCATGAGCGCCACCGAAAACACACTGATCCTCGAGACCACGCAGGGCCCCGTCACCATCGAGATGCGGCCTGATCTGGCGCCCGGCCACGTCGCACGCATCAAGGAACTCGTGCGCGAAGGCTTCTACGACGGCATCGTGTTCCATCGCGTGATCGACGGCTTCATGGCGCAGACCGGCTGCCCCCAGGGCACCGGCACCGGCGGCTCCGGCCAGAAGCTGAAGGCCGAGTTCAACAAGGAGCCGCATGTGCGCGGCACCACCTCGATGGCGCGCGCCGCCAGCCCGGATTCCGGCGATAGCCAGTTCTTCATCTGCTTCGACGATGCCCGCTTCCTCGACAACCAGTACACGGTGTGGGGCAAGGTCACCGAGGGCATGGAGAACGTCGACAAGATCAAGCGTGGCGAGCCCGTGCAGAACCCCGACAAGATCGTCAAGGCGCGGATGGCGGCTGACGCGGCGTAGGCGTTCAACCCTCATGGTGAGGAGGCGCGTGGCGCCGTCTCGAACCATGAAGGCCGAGCTGCAGCAGCGGGGCCTTCATCCGTCGAGACGCGCGTTCCGCACCCCTCAGGATGAGGAGTGACTGTGCGGCCCTGAGTCCGAGATGCGCACCGACTTCTTCGATTTCGACCTGCCCGCCGAGCGCATCGCATTGCGCCCGGCGAGCCCGCGCGACTCCGCGAAGATGCTGGTCGTCGATCGCGGCACGCTGCGCGACCAAATCATCACCGACCTGCCGCAATGGCTGAAGCCGGGCGACCAGCTCGTCGTCAACGACACCAAGGTGATCGCGGCGCAATTAAAAGGCCGTCGCATCGGCCGCGAGACCGAGCCGAAGATCGAGGCAACGCTGATCAAGCGCCTCGACGGCTCGCGCTGGCAGGCGTTGGTGAAGCCTGCCAAGAAACTCATCGCCGGCGACCGCATCCGCTTCGGCAATGAGGGCAAGGTCTGCCTGCTCGGCCATCTCGACGCCGAGGTCGAGGCGAAGGGCGGGGAAGGCGAGGTGACGCTGTCATTTTCGTTTCACGGCCCGACGCTGGATCAAGCCATCGCCGATCTCGGCAGCCCGCCGCTGCCGCCCTACATCGCCTCGAAACGCACGCCTGATGATCAGGATCTCGCCGACTACCAGACCATGTTCGCTGTGAACGAAGGCGCCGTTGCCGCGCCGACAGCAGGCCTGCATTTCACCCCGGCGCTGGAGCAGGCGATGCACGCGCGCGGCGTCGGCATCAATCGCGTCACGCTGCATGTCGGGGCAGGGACCTTCCTGCCGGTGAAGGTGGACGACACCGAAGGTCACAAGATGCATGCCGAGTGGGGTACGCTGTCGTCCGAGACGGCGGAGCGGCTCAACACGGCGCGCAAGAACGGCGGCCGTATCATCGCGGTTGGCACCACGTCGTTGCGCCTGATCGAAAGCGCAGCCAGCGAGGACGGCACCATTGAGCCGTTCGCCGCCGAGACGTCGATCTTCATCACCCCCGGCTATCGCTTCCGCGCCGTGGATATTCTGCTGACCAATTTCCATTTGCCGAAGTCGACACTGTTCATGCTGGTGTCGGCGTTCTCCGGGTTGGAGGCGATGCAGCAAGCCTATGCACACGCGATCGCAACCGGCTATCGGTTCTATTCGTACGGGGATGCCTGTTTGCTGTTTCCGGCGCGGGAGTGACGCCGGCGGCGTTCTCGTGCTATACTGCTCATACGTTTTGCATGGATCGAGTGGCCGATGAACATCCGTTCCGCGAAAGTCGATGAGCTTGCCCAGCGCCTCGCCCGCCTGACGGGGGAAGATATCGAGACGGCGCTCGAACGCGCCATCGAGGAGCGCTTGTCTCGCGTGGCATCGCCGGCGGTCGATAGGAGGGCCGCCCTGACGTCGTTCTTCGAGCGAACCGCTGGCTTGCCCGTTCTCGATTCTCGGCCTGCAGACGAAATCCTCGGCTATGACCGTTTCGGGCTGCCGTCCTGATGGTGCTGGATACGTCTGCGATCGTCGCGACCGTCACCAACGAGCCAGATGGGCAGCGCTATCGGAAAGCCATGCTGGATGCTGCCAGCCTGTCGATGTCAGCAGTAGCAATCCTGGAAACCAAGATCGTTCTCTCTGCTCGCTTCGGAGCATCGGCCGTGAAGTTCTTCGACGAATTGCTGGAGACTGCCGGGATTGTCGTAGTGCCGTTCGACGCAGACATGGCGAAAGGCGCGTTCGAGGCATTTCACCGCTTCGGCAAGGGCGGGGGACATCCGGCGCAGCTCAACATCGTCGATTGTGCGGTCTACGCTTTGGCGAAAGCGCGTTCGCAACCGCTGCTCTTCAAGGGAGCCGACTTTGCTAAGACAGACATTCTCCCCGCGTTGACCTGACCGCGCTGTTTGCCATTGTAGGGTGGGCAAAGCGAAGCGTGCCGACCAACTTTCTTGATGCGAAGTGGTGGGCACGGCGCTTGCGCGCCTTTGCCTACCTTACGCATCTTCCGTTACGCCATCACCCGCTGTGGCAGGAGCTCCGCGATCTGCACCGCGTTGAGCGCAGCGCCCTTGAGCAGCTGGTCCGCCGCCACGAACATCGAGATCGAATGCCCGGAGGGGTCGCTGAAGTCCTTGCGGATGCGGCCGACCAGGACGTCGTCCTGGCCCGAGGCGTCGATCGGCATCGGGAAGTAGTTCCTGGCACGGTCGTCGACGACCTTGACGCCGCGCGCTCGTGCCATGATGGCGCGGACCTGGTCCTCGCTGATCGGCTTCTCGCATTCGAAGGTGATGGCCTCGCAATGAGCCCGCAGCACCGGCACACGCACGCAGGTGACGCCGATCGCGATCTTGTCGTCCTCAAAGATCTTGCGGGTTTCGTTGATGACCTTGGTCTCTTCGTCGTTGTAGCCGGTGTCAGGGTCGATCGCCGTGTTGTGGTTGAAGAGGTTGAACGCGTAGGGATGCGGCATCACCTTCGGCGTATAAACCTGCCCGTTGAGGTTGGCGCGGGTGGACTCGACCAGCTCCTCCATCGCGGCAGCGCCGGCGCCGGAGGCCGCCTGGTAGGTCGAGATGATCACCCGCTTGATGCGGTTGCTCTGGTGGATCGGCCACAGCGGCACCAGCGCCGTGATGGCGGCGCAGTTCGGGTTGGCGATGATGCCCTTGTGGTCGCGGATGCGGTTCGCGTTGATCTCGGGGATCACCAGCGGCACGTTCGGGTCCATGCGGAAGGCGGAGGAGTTGTCGACGACGACGGCGCCCGCCTTGACTGCGATCGGCGCGAACTTCTTGGAGATGCTGCCGCCGGCGGAGAACAGGGCGATGTCGACGCCTTCGAAGGCGCGTTCGGTCAGCTCCTCG